>JACQEF010000251.1 GCA_016200745.1 Chloroflexota bacterium
GCTTGCGGCGACATCCCCCCAGCCGAGTTCGAGGCCGCCTACCATCAGCGCCTACAGGCGACCGTCGAGGCCGCCTGAAATCCAATCAGCCGAGTCTCCACGAAACCCAGGGCGGTTCACGTCGAGCGCTGCGCCGAGGATGGCGGTCGTCTCGCGTGTGCGGCCCACCGAACGCTCCGCGATGGGCACTACGTGTGTCAATCGTGTGAGGACGAGGAGGAACAAGCCGCAGCGACCGCTCAGGCAGAGGAGCTTGCTCATATCACGCGCCAATACGGCGAGTCCCGACAACGGTGGCTGTTCTGGGGCAACATCGCGACGATCGTGATCATGGCGATGGCGGTGCTCGGCACGCTCCAGAAGCCTTCGTCGTATAGGAGTGTCCTTGAGGCTGCACTCGGCCTTCTCCTGGTCACGGCGATCGGGATCCTCTCGGTCTGGGCACTCGCGGATTCCGGAGGGTTCAGACACAAGACTTACGACCCGAAGTCCGCGAGGAGGAAGGTCCTGTACTGGCTCGGGGCTTCGATCGGGTTGGCAGTCGGGATCGTCTTTGTCGTGATCGCGCTCATTGCGATGGCGGTGCTCGCAATCGGAGGCAGCGTCGCCGGCGAGGAGATCAAGCGAGAGAAGGCCAAGAGCGTGATCCGTCAGGGTGTTCGAGAAGGCGTCGAGGACGCGTTTCGGTAGCAGGCTCGCGGACCAACGGGAGTGGGAATGTCTCAGCAGATGATGATCAGTCACCGGGACGGGCCGAACCTCCTGGTTCGCGCGGTGTGGTGGCTCCTGATCGGGTGGTGGGCCTCAGGGATTGCCGTTGCGATCGCTTGGTTCGCCCTGATCACGATCATCGGCATTCCGCTCGGTATCTGGCTGATCAACCGCTTGCCGTCGGTCCTGACCCTGCGCCCCAGGACGAAGACCTGGACCCTTGGCGAGGACGCCAACGGTCGAAAGGTCATTACTGAGGCCGGACGTCGTCAAGCCGCGTGGTATTGGCGAGGCCACTGGTTCGTGCTCGTCGGTTGGTGGGCGTCGGCGATCTGGATGGGCCTTGCCTGGCTCATCCAGCTGACCATCGTCGGCATCCCAATCGCGCTGCTGATGTTCAATCGGACGCCCTTTGTGGCCTCTCTGTACCACTACTAGGAGCCGCCAAAGGACCGAGATATCCGCAGACCGACAGTCCGTCGACGAGGTCTTGCTCGACGACCTAGGCCCGGCACGCTTGGGTCAGCGATCTCGCCGATTGCCCTCACGACGGTATCCGGGCGCCGATGACCAAGACCTCGAGGCGATCGACGTCGATCGCGTAGATGGCGCGATAGTCACCAACGCGGATGCGCCACAGTCGGGACTCCGTACCTGTAAGGAGGACGGCACCGCGAGGCCGAGGCTCCGACCCGAGCCCGTCCACCGCGCGCCGGATCCGGCGTTGGTGTGCCGGCGTGAGCTTCGCGAGTGCGTCTTGGGCTGACGCCGCGAACGCGATCTGGTAGCGCCGGTCGGCCACGCGACCTGCCCTGGCCTAGAGACCTAGCTCGCGCTTGACCTGCTCCCACGGGATGGCCGGCGTGCGCTCGAGTTCCGCTAGCGCTTCGTTCGCCATCCGGATATCGAACTCGTCCTCCGCGCGCTCGAGGAATTCGACCTGCTCCACCGGGATGATCGCCGCCACCGGCTTGCCTCGGCGCGTCACGAGCACCCGCTCATTCCGGTACGCCACGCGATTGACGACGTCGGCGAAGGTCTCACGCGCCTCGCTGACGCTGATGTGTCCGCCTTCGTGCTCGTCTGCCGTCTTGTACATTTCGTACGGACGGTACGCTCGCTCGTGCCGCCGGTCAAGGCCGGTCGGCGCCGTCACGCAGGCGCCGGCGCCTCCGCAGCGGTCTTCAGGCTGTCGGCGAAGAGGTTGAAGGACTCGGTCAGGTCCGGGATCGCCTTCGTGAACACTCCGGCCCGGAGAGGTCGCCGATGCTGAGTGGTGCCGCCCCGCGGTCATCGTTTCCACGGGTCGAGACGTCGCAGGAGCGCGTCGCGCTCGGCGATCGGTCGGGCGTTGAACGCGTCGACCCAGCGGTCGACCGAGGCCTGGTCGAGCGGATTGACTCCGTCGGCCAGCATCGCGTTGCCGAGCAGCTTCGCCGGCCCGAATTCGTCCGCGTCGGTCATCGCTTGCCGGAATTCCGGCGCGAACTGATCGACCGCCTCCTCAGTCTCGACGATCCAGCGCTCCTCGAGCCGGCGCTTCAGGAGCGCGAATCGGACCCAGGCGCGAAGCACCGCCGGCAGCTGCGCGACGGCGCCCAGGCCGAGCGAGACTTTGCGTGGCAGGTAGTCCAGCAGGAATTGCTCGACGACGATCGGGCTCCAGCGGAAGGGGTCCTCGCCGAGGTAGTCGCACACGTAGTCGAGGCAGTGGCTGACGATGATGTCGGCCTCTGAGTGGTCCGTCAGGGCACTCGCGGAGAGGAACTCGGCGGCGATCGCCTCCCGCTCGCTGTCGTCCGGCGGCCCGGGCGGTTCGGCCGGCGGCGCCACTGGCAGCCGGCGCATTCGGGCGAGGACCAGGGCGCGGAACTGCCTGAACTCGGGGGTCCAGTCGTTGTCGAGGTAGAGGTCCCCGTTCGCGATCGCGTCGACCACGCGTCGGGCCATGACGCCGGGTTCGGCGTCAACGGCACGCACTCCATCCTCGACGACGATTAGGGTCCGAGGGTCTCCATCGGAATAGCCCACGAAGGCGTCCTTGATGATCTCCCCCATGGCCTTGTCGTACAGGGCGTTCACGATGTGCGGCGTTCGACCCGGATAGCGGAACGTCGCGTAGTAGGCCTCGTGGTCGCCGAACACGTCGAGCAGCATCCAGGCGCTCTCGAAGGCGACGGAGCCCAGCTCGGCGGCCCAGGCCGGGACCGCAATCCCAAGGGCCCGGAGACGATCCGCCGCGTCCCGGGCGTCAGCAGCGATCGCCTCCACGTCCGTGACGGCGGCGAGCGCCTCCAGCACGGCCAGGCCCTCGCGATCAGCCCGGCGTTCGGCCCGCCGCACGACCTCCGGCCAGAGCCGCGTCTCCAGCTCGTCCCTGGCCTGGAGCGGGCCGTCGATCTTGTAGAAGTTCCCGATGATCGAGCTCGCCCACGCCTCAGCCTCGAGGGGGTCGTCCAACTCGAGCAGCTCCCGTCCACCCCGCACGACGATATTGGCGAGATCGCCGATCGACGGCGGCCGCGGAGATCGAGCCCCGCCCGCGCTCACCGGCCCGCGACGGCCTGCCCTGCTCCGACCGCGGGCCATCAGGTCCTCCGATGGGCCGGCTGGGCGGCATGCCCGCTTGGCTGTTGGTGCGGCGGGGCGTGGGAAGGTTCCGGGGGCATCGCCTTGACGCGCCTCGCAGCGAGAGCGAAGGGCAGGAGGCAGGGATCGGCGGGCTTCTCGATCGTGCCCTCGGGCAAGAGGCTCCCTCCCCCTTCGTGCCAGCTCAGGTGGCGTGGACCGACGGCTGATGGGAGTGTAGCGACGAAGCGACCTATTGGGGTGGCGAGTGCACGCGCGAGTCTCCCAATCGGACGACTTCGACGCCTTCGTTCTGCGCTGCCAGCGCCAGGGGCGGATCGGACGTCGCGAGCGGCTCGTTGAGCGACATCGCGGTCGCCAACGCGACGCAATCGGCCATGGACAGAGGTGCCGACCGCCGATCGTAGAGCCTGGCGTGGAGTTCGCCTGCGTGGGCGCCAAGGTCGGCGTCGACTGGCACGATCCGTAGGCCGCCCGCCTCGAGCAGCTGCAGGGCATCCATCGTCGCGGCTGCGGACCGCCCGTAGATCCGGGTCAGGACATCGATGACTTCAGCGAGATTGAGGGCGCTGATGTGCGCGGCCTGCGTGGGACTCCGTAGCTCTCGCTCCACGTCTGCAGCCGCCGGCTCATCGAGCAAGAGGGCGACGATTGCTTGAGCGTCGAAAAACGTCAGCGCGTCGCCCTCGGCGTGGCGGCCGTCTCCCGTTCCTCTTGACGGGTCTGCTGGCGCGCGTCAGCCGTCGTCGGTTCGTCGCCGCCATTGGCCCGCAGCGCGCCCCGTGCAGCGCCGATGGGGTCCTCGGGAATTGGCCGGAAGACCAGCTCGCTGCCGCGGTCGTCGACGAGGACTCGATTGGTTCCCCACCGGTGGCGAACCTCGGCCGGGATCGAGACCTGGCCGCCTTTGGAGATCGTCGCCTGCCTCATGAGCGGGAGCATAACTCATGAAGATCGGCTGTCAACATGAGCCGATGGGCCGCCTGCCTCCGCAGCCGCCTTCAGGCTGTCGGCGAAGAGGTGGAAGGACTCGGTCAGGTCCGGGATCGCCTTCGTGAAGACTCCGGCCAGGAGGCCCGTGTATGCCTCGGTCATCTCGAAATGCGTCACGCCTTCGCGCGGCTCGACGCGGTAGGTGCGCTCGCCTGTGAACAACCCGAGCGGCATGCCGTCTCGCCAGACCATGCGGGTCGGCGCCGTCATCTCGGTGACGTGCAGCCGGAACGTTCGCTTGGGGTTGGCGATCGAGACCAGCGAGACCGTCTCGCCGGTAGCGATCTTGCCCTCGATGCTCACGACGGCTGGGTTCCACCGGCCATAGCTCGAAGCGTCGGTGAGCAGGGCCCAGACCTTCTCCGGCGGTGCGTCGATGCGTCGGCTGACGGTGTACCTCGTCGCCATCAGCGGGCTCTCATTCTGTTGTTGCGGGGGTTGTGCTCGACCTCGGCCAGCCCGAGCGCCTCGAGCACCGGCGGGACGTAATTCGCGAAGCGGCCGCGGAGGCCCTTCTTGATGCCGTACCAGCCGCCGACCGGGTTGCCGGCGTCTCGGCCCCAGGCCTCGACGGTGTCCGGCTTTGCCTCCTTCTGCTCGTCGGCGACGCCGAGCGGCATCCAGTCCCCTGCCCGCTCGAGCATCGCGTGCAGGTCATCGATGCAGCGGAGGTGGTAGCGGAGCTCGGTCGCGCCGACCTGGACGACCAGGGCGGGCGGGTCGGCGTCAGGGTCGCGGTAGGCCTCGAACTCGGACGAGCCCGGCGGGGTCGTCAGGA
>JACQEF010000252.1 GCA_016200745.1 Chloroflexota bacterium
CCCACGACCCGCGACCGCAGCGCTTCGGTCGGGGCGAGCTCCGCCAGGTGCCCGAGGTCGTGCTCCGGCCCGTCGCCGAGGATCGAGCCCACCACCTTCTCGTCGGCGAGCGTTTCGTCGCTGGCCGCGGCGATCTCGGCGAGCAGGCTGTCGGCCGTCGATTCGGCGTCGTCGGCGACTCGCTCCCAGTCCCAGTCCGCCCGCTGGTCGTGGAAGACGGCATTGATGGCATCGAGCTCGGCGGCCGGGGCCGGCGGCTCCTCGCGACCCTCGCGCAGGGCGACGAGCCTGTCGGTCTCGCGCTGCCGCCAGGCCGACAGGTGGGCGAGGGTATCCTTGGCGGACCAGCCAGCGCCGGCCGGCACGGTGTCACGAACGGTGGGCTCGAGCGCAGCGAACACGTCGCGCTCGACGGCTCGCGACTCCCGCAGCCCTTCGATCAGGCCGGCGCGAAGACGATCGGGGCGAATCTCGGGTTCGGTCATCGCGGCATGGTACCCGCGACGGCTGGGACGGGCCGCGCCTCGGGCGCCGCGGAACGGTCAGACCGCGGCCGGCTCCGGATCGGTCAGACCGCGGCCGGCTCCGGATCGGTCACCGACGTCGGCAGGTCGGCCAGGAGCGGGTCGGTCCAGGTCCAGGCGGCACCGTGGTGCTTGCCGACCGCGCCGTGGCGGGCGGCCTCGACCCGGAGCGGCAGCCCGAAGATCTCGATGAAGCCGACCGCCGAGGCATGGTCGAAGGCGTCGCCCTCGTCGTACGTCGCCAGGCTCTTGTCGTAGAGCGACAGCGGGGAGCGCCGGCCCACGACCGCGGCACTGCCGTGGTCGAGACGGATCCGGGCCTCGCCGGAGACGACGCGCTGCGACGACGCGACGTAGGCCCGCAGATCGCGCGACAGGGCACTGAACCACAGGCCGTCGTAGATCAGCCGTGCCAGCTCGTCCGCGACCAGCCGGTCGAACCGGAGCGTGTCGCGCGTCAGTGTCAGGCCCTCGAGCGCACGGTGCGCGGCGTGCAGGATCGTGGCGGCCGGCGCCTCGTAGATCTCGCGGCTCTTGATCCCGACCAGGCGATCCTCCACGTGGTCGATCCGGCCGACGCCATGGGCGCCACCTAGCGATTGCAGCCTCTAGACCAGCTCGACCGGCGGGAGCCGGTCGCCGTCGAGCGCCACGGGGATCCCGCCCTCGAAGTCGATGACCACCTCGACCGGGTCGGGCGCCGCCGACGGCGCGACGGTCCACTCGTAGGCATCCGGCGGAGGCGTGACCCACGGGTCCTCGAGGACGCCGGTCTCGCACGACCGGCCCCACAGGTTGACGTCGATCGAATACGGGGAAGCCTTCGTGATCGGGATCTCGATCCCGCGCTCGGCGGCGTAGTCGATCTCCTGGTCGCGGGTCAGCCCCATCCCGACGCGCATCGGCGCGACGACTTCGAGCCCCGGATCGAGGGCATGGGTGGCGATGTCGAAACGGACCTGGTCGTTGCCCTTGCCGGTGCAGCCGTGCGCGACCGCGTCCGCGCCCTCGCGCTGCGCGACTTCCACGAGGAGCTGCGCAATGAGCGGGCGAGCCAGCGCGGTCGCCAGCGGGTAGGCGCCCTGGTACAGCGCGTTCGCCTGCAGGTGCGGCCAGACGAAGTCCGTGACGAAGCGCTCCCGGGCATCCACGACGTAGGCGCGCGACGCACCGGCCGAGATGGCTCGGTCCTCGACCCCGGAGCGCAACGATCCGCCGCCGAGGTCGACGGTCAATGTCACGACCTCCACGCCGAACTGCTCGCGGAGCCAGGCGACCGCGACCGAGGTGTCGAGACCTCCGGAGTAGGCGAGAACGACTTTCTTCACGGGTATGCGGACCTCCGGATCAGCGGCTGATGGTGGCGGACGTCGAGGGAGTGTCGGCCGCGATGGCCTGGAACCGTTCGAGCCAGCGCTCGAGGCGCTCCTCGTCGGCGAACAGCACGAGCAGGGTGTTGTCGCCGGCGAGCGTCCCTTCCTGCTCTTGGAACGTGGATTCGTCGATGGCCTGGGCGATGACGCTGGCCGTCCCCGGCGTGCCGGTGAGCACGAGCGTCAGGCCGCTCCGGCCGATCCGGACGGGATTGTCCGCGAGGATCCGGCGGAGGCGCTCCTCGGAGCCGGCCGCGCGCGAGCCGTTCCCGGCGTCGGACGGGATGACGTAGACGTGGCCGTCGGGGCGGGCCGCCTTGTGCAGCCCGAGCTCGGTGATGTCGCGCGAGACCGTCGCCTGCGTCACCGCGAAGCCCTGCTCGATGAGCGCGTCCACGACCTCGCGCTGGCTGCCGACCGCGTGGCTCGAGACTAGCTGGCGGATGGCCCGCTGGCGGAGCCGCTTCAGCTCATGGTTGGCGTTCATGGCCCGCGGCGCCCCGATCACGCGGCGCCCACGTGGGCCGTCCGCCCATCCACGATCCTCGTGCCGAAGCTCGGATCCTCGAGCGCGCGCTGGAGCGCGCCGGGCGCCGACGAGTCGGCGATGATCGCCTCCGATCCTTCCCAGCCGAGCGCAGCGAGCGCCGCGCGGACCTTGGGCACCATGCCGCCGGCGATCACCCCGGAGTCGATCAGGGCCTCGGCCTCGTCGGCGGTCAGGGCGTCCAGGCGGCGGCCCTCGCCGTCGCGGACGCCGTCCACGTCGGTCAGCAGGACCAGCTGGCGGGCGCCGAGCCCGAGCGCGATCCCGGCTGCGGCGTCGTCGGCGTTCACGTTGCACACGATCCCGTCGGCGTCGCGGGCGAGCGGCGCCACGACCGGAACCTGGCCGCCGACGAGGATCGCGTCGAGCAGGTCTCGGCGCAGGCCGACGACCCGTGCGACCAGCCCGAGGTGGGGGATCCGCTCGGCGATCAGCAGCCCGCCGTCCACGCCCGACAGGCCGACCGCGTCGACCCCCAGGTCGCGCAGCCCGGCGACCAGCTCGCTGTTGACCACGCCACGCAGGACCGCGGCGGCGACCTCGAGCGACTGGGCATCGGTCACGCGCAGGCCACCTTCGAACTTGCTCGGCACCCCGAGCCGCTCGAGCCACTCCGTGATGCGCTTGCCGCCACCGTGCACGAGCACCACGGGCCGGCGTCGCGCGACGACCGCGACTTCGTCGAGCACCTGCCGCTGGTCGGCGATCGTCGTCCCCCCGAGCTTGACGACCAGCACCTCGCTCATGTCGTGTACTCCGAGTTTTCGATCACGTAGGCCTCCGTGAGGTCGCAGCCGAACGCCTCGCCGGATCCCGCACCGAGGCCCAGGTCGAGGGCGATCACGAGCTCCGACGCCTCCATCGCCGCCCGGACCGCGGCGCGATCGAAGTCGACCGGGCCGCCGGCGCAGCCGTCGAAGACCAGGTAGCCGGCGATCGAGATCCGGAGCGTCGTCGCATCGATCGCGGCCGGATTCGCGGCCCGCACCGCCGCCTCGGCGGCGGGCAACCCGGCGGCGTCGAGGACGGCGGCGTCGGCCAGCCGGGCGTTGCCCGC
The DNA here is from genome assembly GCA_016200745.1 of Chloroflexota bacterium. GTDB lineage: Bacteria > Chloroflexota > Limnocylindria > Limnocylindrales > CSP1-4 > SPCO01. The sequence continues at coordinate 3,502 of JACQEF010000252.1, forward strand.
CGCGCCGGCGATTCGGCCCCAGTTCGGGTCGCGGCCGTGGGCCGCGGCCTTGACCAGGCTCGACGACACGACGGCCCGGGCGACGGCGCGGGCGTCCGCATCGTCGCGAGCACCGGTCACGCTGGCGGTGATCAGCGTCGATGCCCCCTCACCGTCGGCGGCCTGCTGGCGCGCCAGGTCCCGGGCGATCGCCTCGATCGCACGCCCAAGCCGCGCCGCCGCGGCGGAGCCGGGCTCGACCGGCGCGGCGCCCGAAGCCCCCGACGCGAGCACGAAGACGGTGTCGTTGGTGCTGGTGTCACCGTCCACCGACAGCTGGTTCCAGGTTCGCGCGGCGGCCGGACGGAGCAGGCCCCAGAGCGTCTCGGGCGAGGCGGCGGCGTCGGTCAGCACGACCGACAGCATCGTGGCCATCCGCGGGTGGATCATGCCGACGCCCTTGGCCATGCCGCTGACCGTGACGGCGACGGTCGTCCCGTCGGGCGACGGCAGCTGGACGCTCGTCGTCGCGATCTTGGTGACCGAATCGGTCGTCCGCAGGGCGATCGCGGCCCGTTCGAGCGCGCCGTGGTCGCCGGACAGGGTCGGGACGATGGCGTCCAGCCCCGCCGCCACCCGGTCGAGCGGGAGTCGGGTGCCGATGACGCCGGTCGACAGGTGCAGAGTCCGGCCGACCTCGACCCCCGTCGCCGCCGCGAGGTGGCGGGCGATCTCGAGCTGGTCCGCCTCGCCGGCGGCACCGGTGGCGGCGTTGGCGCTGCCGCTCGTCGACACGATCGCCTCGGCCCAGCCGAAGCCGCCCCGGGCGTCGCCCGAGCTCGCCGACAGGTGCGCCTTCGACAGTCGGACCGGTGCGGCCGCGAACGCGTTCGGGGTGAACACGGCGGCCGCGGCGGCCGGACCACCCGTCGCGACGATCACCGCGAGGTCGGGCCGGCCCGATGCCTTGATCCCGGCCGCGAGCCCGCCGGCCCGAAAGCCGCCAGGCATCGCGGCACGTCGCTCGACTGGTGGGAGGTCCGTCGAGGACGCCGGGACGAGGGATGCAGCGGTGGCGGTCATGGGGCCAACGGAAGCTGTTCGAGGCCCGCCGTCTCTGGCAGGCCGTGGACGAGGTTGAACGCCTGCACGGCCTGGCCGGCGGCGCCCTTGACGAGGTTATCCTCGACGCCGATCGCGATGATCCGGCCCGTCCGTTCGTCGAGCCGGACGTGGACGAGTACCTGGTTGCTGCCGGTCACGTGCTTGGTCGCCGGCGGAGCGGCCACGACCCTCACGAACGGCTCATGGGCGTAGGCGTCCGCGTAGAGTGCGTCGAGCTCGGTCTGGCTCACCGGCCGGCTCGGCCGGACGTGGCAGGTCGACAGGATGCCGCGCGTCATCGGGATGAGATGCGGGAGGAAGTCGACCGCGACGATGCCGGGGTTGGCGTGGGCCGGCAGCCCGGCATCCGCCTGGATGGAGGCCAGCTCCTGCTCGATCTCGGCGACGTGTCGATGCCCCCCGAGCCCGTAGGCCTTGACGCTCTCGTTGACCTCGCCGAACTGGAGGTCGGGCTTGGCTTCGCGACCGGCGCCGGACACCCCGCTCTTGGCGTCGACCACGAGATCGCCTACGAGGCCCTCGCGGACGAGTGGCGCGAGCGCCAGCAGCGTCGCCGTCGGATAGCAGCCCGGTGCGCCGACGATCGCGACCGGCGCGTCGACCAGCGCCGCAAGCGCTTCGCGGTGGAGCTCCGGCAGGCCGTAGACGGCATGCTCGAGCAGGTCCGGGCGGGGGTGCTCGAAGCCATACCAGGCGGGGTAGTCGCCGGGGTTCCGCAGGCGGAAGTCGGGACCCTGGTCGATGATCGCCGTGCCCGACGCCAGCAGGTCCGGGACGATGGCGGCCGCCGCGCCGTGGGGGAGCGCCAGGAAGACCGCGTCGGCGGTCGGGAGCTCGGCGTGCACCGTCAGGCGGGTGCCGCCGAGATGCGGGTGGATGCCGGCGATCGGGTCGTGGTCGCGGCCCCGGCCGGCGAGCCCGACCAGCTCGACGTCGGGGTGGCGGGCAAGGAGCCGGATCAGCTCGGCG
>JACQEF010000239.1 GCA_016200745.1 Chloroflexota bacterium
GTGGCGCGCGTGACGTCGCCGGGCCGGAGCACGAGCAGCAGACCTGAGCCGACGAGCACCGACACGAGCACCGCGGCGCGCGAGAGCGGGGCGGTGCGGCGAGGGTGCGCCTGGTCTCGTCCGGGACTGGAGCGGCGGGTGATCAGGTGCGCGGCACGCAGGCGGACCCCTCGGAGGCGGGGATGCACGATAGATCCTCCGTGAGCGGTGCGGCCGCGGAGGCACTGGGGGCCATGGGAAACCACGGGCCGCACTGAGTTTCGGGCCGAGATTGGGGGCCCGTGGGTTTGGGCGATCTTGGAACCACTTGCTTGGATGAGCCGGAGAGCGGGCTGAGAATTCGCTGAGAATGCGCCGATTCCCGGTCCGGTCCGGCGCGGAAGGGTCCCGGCCTTGACCCGGGCCGGACTCCGCCGACCGACCGGCCACCACGATCCATGGAGTTCGGCGCGTTCCAGATCAGGTCAGGCACGAGCCTCGGCGCGGCGCAGAAGCAGCGCAGTCGTGGCGACGACCAGGAGGCCGATGGCGACGCTCAGCCCGGCCAGCATGCCTGCGGCGAACTCCCAGAACGCGGTCGGATACAGCTGCACGATCCGCTGAGTGGTCGGGTCGAACTGCCAGCCCCGGCCGGGAAGACGATCTCGTGGAACAGGGTGAACAGCGTGTCGAACGCGAAGACGAGCCCGAGCCCGACGGCCGCGAAGACGACGACCAGTCCGGCCGCGCCGAGCCGGACGGCCCGAAGCGAGTCCGCCCGGCTCATCCGTCGGGTCGCCAGCACGGTCGCGACGGCGCCCGCCAGGACCAGGCCGAAGAACGCGTAGACGACGACGCGGACGTTCTGCATGTGGGCCGCCTCGGCCGGCCCGTAGAACGGTGGGCCCCCCGGCGTCGCGGCGAACGTGAACGAGCCGGGTCCGATCAGCAACTCCTGGACCGACAACTCGGACGCCCGCCGGGCGACCTCCGGCGGCACGCCCAGGATCGCGGCCGAGTCGCCGATCTCCAGACCGACGTTCATCACAGGCGGAAGCAGCAGGATCGCGGCAGCGACGCCGACGATCACGATTGCCGTGCCGATCCCTGCAACCAGGCGCCGGCGTCCGTCCATCTTGTTCGTGACCATGGCGTCCTCTCAGAACCCGAATTCCATCAGGATGGTGGCGGTGAAGATCCGGGCGGTCGCTGGACCAACTGGTAGCCGGCCGCCTCCCAGGCGACCATCCCGCCGTCGAGCTCCCAGACGTTCGTGTAGCCAAGGCCGACGAGCGTGCTCGCCGCAATCGCGCTCATCCGACCGGTCCGGCAGTACACCACGATCTGTGCGTCCTTCGCTCCCGGAAGCATCGTGCTGAAGTGGTTCGCGACCTTGTCGTATCGAACGAACAGGTCGGTTCCGTCGATCTCGCCCTGGTATGGGATGTGGACGTTGACGAGCAGGAACGCCTTCGCCCTGAGCATCTCGGCCAGCCGTGCAGGCGAGACGCTCCGGTACGATCCGCCGCCCACATAGACAGTCATCGGCGTCGCGCTCGCGACCGGTGAGGTGGGCGAGGGAGAGGCTGAGGGGGGCGCGGGAGAGGCGGGCCCGCCTCCGGAGCACGCCACGGCCACGAGACCGACGACGACGAGCGCCGCGAGGAGCCCGGAAGCGCGCGATCCGCGAGAGAACGCGCCGGCTGCAGGCCTGGCCTCGCCGTTCCGACCGAACGGGGCGCGAGGGACGTTTGGGACGGGGACCACGGCAGAGGAATTCCCCAGATGGTTGGTCCCGTGGTCGTTGCGGTCGACGGGGCGGGCCGAATGGCCGGCCCCGTCGACGCGTGGGTCAGTGGCCTGCGTGATCGCCGTGTCCGCCATGCTCCTCGGTCGGATGGCCGTAGCGGTGGGGATCGTTGACGAACGTGTCGTGGCACGCCTGGCTGCAGAAGTAGAACGTCCGGCCCTCGTGCACCTCGGTGGCGGCCGCGTCCTCGGGGCGGATCTCCATGCCGCAGACTGGGTCCTTCACCTTGTCAGCCATCCTGGCGACCTCCTTGTGGGATGAGTGGATCAGTCCGGTGCGCCGACCGACGGTCGGCCTCCGGTTCCGTGTCGAATCCGTGCCACCACGGCCTGAGCGGCAGCACGGCCGGGCCGTCTTCTCGAGGCCGTGCGAGGAGCAACTGAGCGACGTCCAGCGAGCCGTCCTCGAAGCCGCGACGGGACGCCGCCATGTAGATCCGCCAGGTCCGGTAGACCTCTTCGTCGATGAGCTCCCTGGCTCGGTCGGCCGAGGCCTCCAGGCGCTCGACCCACGCCTTCAGGGTGAGCGCGTAGTGCGGCCGCAATCGCTGGACGTCGATCAGCTCGAAGCCTGCCCGGCGCGCGAAGCCGACGGCATCCTCGACGGTGACCAGCTCGCCGTCCGGGAACACGTATCGGCCGACGAAGCCGCCGTCGCTGAAACGGAGCCAGCGCGGCCGGAACCCGCCGCCCGTCGCGGTCGTGGCGATCCCGTGATTGAGGAACAGGCCGCCCGGTCGAAGGGCGGCGAGCGCCGCTCCGAAGTACTCGTCCAGCCGTTCGCGGCCGACGTGCTCGAACATCCCGACCGACGCGACGGCGTCGAACGTGCCGAACCCATCGAGGTCCCGGTAGTCGCGGATCGCGACGCCCGCGCGACCCTCCAGGCCGCGTCGCCCGATCTCGCCGGTCGCCCAGCCGGCCTGAGCGGCGCTCAGCGTGATCCCGGTCGCCTCGACGCCATACCGCTCCGCGGCGTACAGGACCAGCGATCCCCAGCCGCAGCCGATGTCGAGAAGGCGCATGCCGGGCGCCAGGCGCAGCTTCCGGCAGATCAGGTCGAGCTTCGCCTCCTGGGCGCCGTCCAGCGTCGTGTCCGGCGTCTCGAAATAAGCGCACGAATAGGTGAGCCGGCGGTCCAGCCAGAGCGAGTAGAACTCGTTCCCGACGTCATAGTGGAAGCGGATCGCCGCCAGGTCGCGGGCCTTCGAGTGACGCCGCCCGGTGAGGTGAGCCCGACGCCGGAGGATCGGCGCCGGCCCGGCATCTCGCCGGAGCTCGAGGCCCCACCGGGCGAGGCGCGGCAGGTCGCGTCCGAGCCGGCGGAGGTCGAAGGACCGCCCGGCGTCGACGGCGGTCCAGATGTCGCCCTCGATGTCGATGTCGCCGCGCAGGTAGGCCTCGCCGAGGGCGTCGGCCGATGGCGGCCAGAGCAGACGCCCGACGGCGTCGGGGCCGCGGACCACGACCCGGACGGCCGACGCGCGATCGGCCGTTGCATCCCCCGCGAGCACGAGCTCCAGCGGGCTGTCGGCCGGCAGCGCTGCCCCGGCCACGGCGAGGATGCGGCGCGCGAGTGCTCGCCGGCGGTCGGTCGTGCCGGCGGGGGCACTGGCGTGCTGCGCGCCCGCCGTTGCGCTCTGGGCCATCGTGGTCAGTCCCTTCGAGATGCAGGGGAATGATGCCGCAGCCTGCGATGTCGTGCTGAATCCCACCTGAGATGAGGCTGAAGATCGGGCCGCATGAGGCGGCGGCTGCCCGTTCTGCTCCGAGGCGCGCCATGATCGGCTCCAGGGGCGCAACACTCATCGAACAGCGGAGCGCACCGCCGGCGTCATTAGTCACGCGAGGAGGGAATCGTACGTCGAGAGGTCGATGCGAGGCGATGGGGAAGAGGCTTTCGAGCGATTGGCCGAGCGCTACGCGGGCGACATCCATCGCCTGGCGGCGGCCATCGTCGGAACCGTGGATGCCGGCGACGTGACGCAGGAGGTGCTGCTCCTCGCCTGGCGCAAGCTCCCGTCGCTGCGCGATCCCGATCGAGCCGCTGCCTGGATCCGTCGGATCGTCATCAATCGGTGCATGGACCACGGACGCCGCGCCGGCCGACAGATCCGAACGATCCGGATCCTTGATGTGCACAGCCTTGGCGATCGCTCGTCCAGCCCCGAGGTGACCGGGTTCGATCCAGACCTCGACCGCGCCCTTCGGTCGCTCCCGGTCGAGCAGCGAGCGGTGCTTGCCCTGCATTACGCCGCCGATCTGACCATCGCGGACGTCGCGGCGGCACTGGAACTGCCCGTCGGAACCGCGAAGTCGCGTCTGAATGCCGCCCTCACGCGGCTCCGGAGCGAGCTCGGCGAGCGCCGGCAGTGACCGACCGCGACGATGATCTGGCCGCTCGCCTGAGGCGTCATTACGCTGCCTTGCCCGGATTGCCGCCGCCAGCGATTGTGGATGCCGTGAGAGACCAGATCGGCGCCCGCGGGCGCCGAGCGAGCCCGTGGCCAGTCCGCTTCGCGGCCGCCGCCGTCGTCGCGTCGATCGTCCTTGGCGCCATCGCGATGTCAGGCTCGGCTCCAGATCCCTCGCCGACGCCTCAGGGTCCGACTCCCGTCACGTCCTCGACCGGGGCCGCGCCAGCCTCGACCGTCCCGGACACCGCCTCCCCGGCCACAGCCTCCCCGGCCGCAGGCCTCTCCAGGGGTATGGTGGCCGAGGCGATCCGGCCGTTCTCGCTCGTGTCCAGTCGCAGCGTCCTGGTCGGTCAGCGCGTCTTCGTGGTTGACGGGCCGACCCCGCGCGATGGCAAACCGTCGTTTCTCGTCCAGCATTACGGCGACCTCGACCACGGGCTCAATCCAAACTCCGACTTCGGTTGGCTTGGCGTCGACGACGCCGTGGCATCGCTCCGGCCGCGGCAGATCGCGCTCGGGCCGGTGACGACCCGCGACTATCTGGTCGGCGCATCGTCGCCGACGTGGCTGTCCGGTGACGGCAAGGTGGACTTTCCGACCGCGATCCCGTACGTGATCTCCGCATCCATGTCGTCGCTGGAGCAGAACCGCTGGTACAACGTGGACGGTCATTTCGACGACGCGGTTTGCGAAGGCGAGTCCGATCCAGTGGCCGGTGCCCGGTGCCGCCAGCAGTTCGTCCTGACGTCGGCGATCACAACGGAACCACCCGCCACGTTCCTGGACGGGACCTGGCGACGGATCGCCGAGTCGCCGCTCGCGGGCCGGACCGGCGCGGCGAGCGCGTGGACGGGAAGGGAAGTCCTCATCTGGGGCGGTGACGCGTTCGACGGATCGACCGATCAATACATCCCCGACGGCGCGCGCTATGACCCGGTCGCGGATCGGTGGCGGCGCCTTCCGGTTGCGCCGATCAAGGGTCGCGTCGGCGCGTTCGGCGTGTGGACCGGTAGCCGTTTCCTCATCTGGGGAGGCGACGAGCTCCGCGGCGGCAGGGAGGTGCCCGCGCTCGACGGTGCGCTGTTCGATCCGGCTGCGAATCGGTGGGAGTTGATACCAGGGGCGCCGCTCGACGCCGGGGAGGGAGCCACGACCGCGAGCTGGATCGACACGAAGCTGGTCGTGTTCTCGGGACGCCTGCGAGCCGGCGCGGCGTTCGACCTCTCGACCGGGCGTTGGCGTCCGATCTCGCCTCCGCCCCTCGACCCCGGCGATACGAACGGCCCCGCGCTCGCCTGGACCGGTACGGAGCTGGTCGTCCTCGGCTACCCGGTCGACAACGTCGACACGTCGATGGCGTGGGCCGCTGCGTGGAACCCTGAGACCGACCGCTGGCGGCCCCTTCCGGACCCGGGCGTTCGGTCGATGGATGGAGGTTCCGCGCTCTGGACAGGGCGCGAGGTGGTCGTGTCAAATCGGGCGTTCGATCCGGCGACCGAGCGATGGAGGGCCATCGACAATGCCTGCGGCGCCGGCGCTGGTGGGGTATGGACGGGCCGCTACTCGATCAGGTACCCGACGGCATTCGACACGGCCACCGAGACCTGTCGAACCATGCCGCTCGAGCCGGAACGCCCCGGCGGCGGCTATCGCGAGTTCGGTGTCGACGTCTGGACGGGCACGGAACTCATCCGATGGAGTGGCGGCAACGGCGGCGATGGAGCACCGCGAGAGAGCGACGGCGTCGCGTTTCGACCCGAAGGATGACCTTTAGCCATGGTGCCAGGTTGAAAGCTGCCATGACCGCATTCGATCGGCTTCTGGGCCGTGCGCTCGGGCGCCCGATCCACCCTCCGCCACCGGCACGATGGGCCATTCCGGCCCTCGCGGCCGTGGTCGTCATCGTCGGTGCGGCGTTGGCCCTGCAGCCGCCCGCCGGCAGCCCAGGCCTGGTTGCCGTCGGAGCGACGCCCGAGCGGTCGGCGGCAGTTCCCACACGGACCGAGGCCTGATCAGGTGGTAGCCGCCTAGATCGTCGCGTGTATCGCCCCACGGGATCGACAGGCTGGCGACCATCGCACCGGGCTGCGTCCGGTCGGCGAGCACCCGGAGCACCGCGGCCGACGTCAGGTACAGCGTGCGGTCGGCATCGGATACCGACCCGGGACAGTGGCTCAGAGACAACAAGAACTCCCGCCAGTGCCCGACGTACGCTTCCCAGGCTTCCTCTACGCTTCCCAGGCTTCCTCGAAGTGGACGGCGAGTGCCGCGCATGCCTGGAGCGCCGCTTCCTCGGGCCGCGTCCCGAAGGCGAGGACGATCTGCGCGTTACCGTCCGCGATGCGGGCACGGCTGCGCTCGTTCGACCCGATCATCCGCTACGGTGGCGACGAGTTCGTCTGCGGACTCGGCGGCATGGGCCTCGCCGAAGCGGAGCACCGGTTCGACGCCATCGGCGTCGCGATCGCCGGGGTCGGCATCAGCGTCGGGCTCGCCGAGTTCGAGCCGGCTGATACCGCAGATGGGTTGACCGAACGTGCCGACGAGGCCATGCTCAGAGTCAAGGCGGCCCGTCGCTCCAGGCCGTAGCGGAAGCTGGACGCTGAAGCGGACAAACAGACGGCCTGTGGCAGTGGGTGGTTGGCCGAGGACGCCGTGACCGGCGTGGACGCCGACAAGGCTGGCAGCCGAGCCCAGAGGGCAGGGGCTCGGCCGCTCAGCCTATGGGGCGAGGCGTCGATCCATCCCCCAGGACGGATAGCCCTCACCGGAGTTGTCGAAATCGCGGAACTGCTGCTCATACAGTCCGGAGCGAAATGTGCGCTCTCCCACGGGCATGTCATGACGAGCCGTCACCCCGGACGTGTCAGCGACCACACCGGCAAGAGGTACGAGTGAGCTACCTGGAACGATCATTGCCAGAGGCCGGAAGCGACCAGGAACCCCAGGAGCGGACCGGCGACCATGACGACGGGCGCGAGCAACACGGCCACGATCATCAGGACCGTGGCCGCGATGATGCCCTCGTTCACGACCCGACCCGCGGGCGATGGCGCGAGTTGCCGCGCGTGGTGGTGCTCACAGCTTGATGACACCGATGAGGAACAGGATCACCAGCACGATGACTATGACCCCGACGACCCCGACGCCGCCACTCCTCGAGTTCATCGTTGCCTCCCGATCAGATGCGAACGGGCGAGACGCCGCCGCGCGGAGCGGGCGGACCATGCCGTTTCTGCGAGTCTCTGCACGGGGTCCGTCGGTGTCATGACGTTCCGTCACGCTGGCGGGCGGCGCCGTGGCCTTCAAGCAGCTCAGTCCGGCGCCCCGACCCTCACCCTCAGCGGTCGGGCTGGTCGCCTGGTCGCGGTGTGCCGTCCCAGCCGCGGTTGGAGAAGGTCGGGATGAA
>JACQEF010000240.1 GCA_016200745.1 Chloroflexota bacterium
CTATCAAGTCACGCCGGCCGGTCCGACACGTCTCACGGCCGGCAAGACGCATGAAGGCCACACCGATCGGGCGGGCAGGCAGGGTATGAGCCAAGCCGTGAGACGCAGAGGAGGATGACACTCACGGCATGGTAGACGGCGGGCGCCCTCGAGGCGACTGTCTTGCGCACGGACCGACGCTGGCTACACTCGCCCAATGCCCAGCCGCTCGCCGGTCGCGCAGGTCGTCCGCAGGCTCGCCGGCCGCACCGAGCCCGAGCCGCCGGCGAACGAGCCCCGAGAAGCGGAACCGGCACCGAGATCCATCGGGGTCATCTTCGTCCATGGCATCGGGAACCAGCCGGCGAGGGAGACGCTCCTCAACTGGGCGAACGCGATCATCGAAGTGCTCACCACCTGGCGACGGGCGTTCGACGAGGCGCCGATCACCCATCCCACGATCGGTGAGGACCCGGTGGAGCAAGCTTCGGTCGAGCACGACGGAGCGGCCGACGAACGAGCCTGGGTCCGGATCGGGATCCCCGCCACCGATCCGGCGCACCCGGCCACGACCTGGCTGCTGACCGAGGCCTACTGGGCCGGCGAGATCCGCGCGCCGGCCTTCGCGCAGGCGCTTCGCTACCTCCAGAGTCACATCGGGGCGATCATCGGCGGGATCGCCGCCGGGTACGGGCTCCGGGAGCGTCGACGCGAGCGACGGATCGCAGCGATCATCGCCGACCAGCCGACGCCCTGGGACGCAGCTATCGAATCCCAGGTCGACGAGCTCCGTCGATCGGCGAGCCTCCGCTGGCGGTGGATCGACTGGTTCGACGAGATCTGGCAGCTGCCGCCGGTCCGCGGTCTGTTGAGCGTCGCCGCGACGACGATCAGCGTGGTGGCCCTGGCCATCTATGCCCCGCTCCGTGCCTTGCCGATCCAGGCCATCCGCAACTGGGCCGAGCTGGCCAGCATCGACGCCCAGATCGTGAGCGCGTTCGGCGACCTGCCCGTGCTGCTGGACGACCCGGTCCAGGCCGCGATCGTCCGGGCTCGCCTGGGCGAGGCCATCCGGTGGGCACGGGATCGTGGCTGCGACGAGATCGTGCTGGTCGCGCATTCCGGAGGTGCCATCGTCAGCTACTCGACGCTGCTCGATGCGGCGTACGCCGATCTCCCGGTCGCGAAGCTGGTGACCCTGGGCCAGGGCCTTGCACTGGGCTGGCGGCTCGAGCGGACGACCGGCCCGTTCGTGGCCGGCAACCCCATCCGAGGGGACCTGGGGGCGGCTCGGCCCGGGCTTCGCTGGGTGGACTTCTGGGCCTCGTACGATCCGGCCCCCGCGGGCCAGCTCGTGGCCGTCGACGGATGCCCGCTGGTCGCCGTCGAGTCGCCGATTGACGGGCAGCCGCCTTCCCCGATCCAGGTCGAGAGCCGGCCGATCACCAACTACATGCACATGGGCGAGGACCACGACGGGTACTGGCGAAACGAGGAGGGCTTCCTGGTTCCGTTGATCCGCCACATCGACGATCCACGGGGTGACGGCTCCGGCTCGCGGTTCTACACGTCGCGCCTGGGCCGCGCGGCACGGATCGAGCGACGGCGCCGGCGCGTGGGACTGCTGTTCGGGTGGCGACGGCTGGCGTTCGGGACCGGACTGGCCTCGGTTGTGCTCGGGTTGATCCCGAGCATCACGCCCGAAGCGTCGCTGGCGACGACCGGCGACGCCGTCGCGTCGGTCTGGTCGAGGATTCCGGCACACGAGGTGATCAGCGGCAGCATCGACGGATTCGGCTCGATGGTGGCCGTTGGGCTCGATACGATCGGCCTCCACGCCGTCAGTCTCTGGCTCGCCTGGATCGGGCCGTGGGCCCTCGGTGCGATGGTGCCGCTCGCGGCGACCTATGCGATCTATGCCCGCGGCGTCGGGAGCTGGACGGCAGCCGATGCCGCCGAGCGCGAGAAGGTGCGAGCCGAGCTACCCGGCCCCGCTGGCGAGGCTTGGGCACGCTCGGAGGCGGTCCTCCTGGTCGGCGGCCTGGTCGCGCTCGTCCTCGCGGCGGCGGGCGTTCCGCTCGGCCTCCTCCTCGGCTGGATCGTCGGCGTGGCACTGGTGGCCTTCGTCGTTCGCCTGAGCTGAGCCCAGGGCCGCCAGTACCGCTCAGACCGCGATCGGCTCCCGGTATTCCCCGAAGACCTCGCGCAGGACGCGACACTGCTCGCCGAGCGTGACATAGGCGGCGGCGCAGCGGATGAAGTGCGGCATCAGGTTCGTCTCGCTCGATTCGGGCCGCGACGCCGCGTCGCGCAGGCCCCGCAACGCCGACTCGACCGCGGACGCGTCGCGCGCCCGCCTGGTCCCCTCCAGCCGGCCGAGATGGCGTTCGAGCGATCCCGGCGGCACCTCGAGGACCGGGATCGGTGCCCGGTCGGCGTCGTCGGCGTAGGCGTTGATCCCGACGACCCGTCGTTCGCCCGTGTCGAACTCGCGCTGGTAGCGATAGGCCGCATCCGCGATCTCGCGCTGCGGATAGCCCTCGGTGATCGCCGCGACCATCCCGCCACGACGGTCGATCTCGTCGAGATAGCGCAGGACGGCGGCCTCGGTCTCGTCGGTCAGCGCCTCGACGAACCAGGATCCGCCGAGCGGGTCGACGGTGGCGTCCACGCCGGTTTCCTCGGCGATGATCTGCTGCTGGCGGAGCGCGAGCAGCGCGGCCTCGGCGGTCGGGACGGCCAGCGCCTCGTCGTACGAGTCCGTATGGAGCGACTGCGTGCCGCCCAGCACGGCCGCCAGGGCCTGGAGCGCGACCCGGGTCAGGTTGTTGAGCGGTTGCTGCGGCGTCAGCGACACGCCGGCGGTCTGCGTGTGGAACCGCATCCAGGTCGATCGCTCGTTCTCGGCGCCGTAGCGCTCGGACATCAGTCGATGCCAGATCCGGCGCGAGGCCCGGAACTTGGCGATCTCCTCGAAGAAGTCGCTGTGGCTGTTGAAGAAGAACGACAGGCGCGGCGCGAAGTCGTCGACCCGGAGCCCGCGGGCGAGGGCGGCCTCGACGTAGGCCATGCCGTCCGCGATCGTGAACGCGAGCTCCTGGATCGCGGTCGAGCCGGCCTCCCGGATGTGGTAGCCCGAGATCGACACCGTGTTCCAGCGCGGCAGCTCGCGCGTCCCGAACTCGATCGTGTCGGTCACCAGGCGCATCGACGGGGCAGGCGGGAAGAGATACTCCTTCTGGGCCACGAACTCCTTGAGGATGTCGTTCTGGGTGGTGCCCTCGAGCCGGTCGCGCGGCACGCCCGCCTTCTCGGCGGCCACGATGTACATCGCCCAGATCGGGGCGGCCGGCGAGTTGATCGTCATCGACGTGGAGATCCGGTCCAGCGGCAGGCCCGACAGCAGGAGCTCCATGTCGGCCAGGCTCGAGACCGCCACGCCGCACGTCCCGAACTCGCCCTCCGCCTCGGGGTCGTCCGTGTCGTAGCCGTAGAGCGTCGGCATGTCGTAGGCGATCGACAGGCCGGTCTGCCCGGCCGCGAGCAGCTGCCGGAAGCGCGTGTTGGTGTCCTCCGCCGCCACGAACCCGGCGAACATGCGCATCGTCCAGAGTCGGCCGCGATAGAGCGGTTCCGGCGCTCGGGCGCCCGGCGCAGGGCGGGTTCGAGTCGCTCGGTTTCCCAGGCGCGTCGACGGGCGGCCGGGTCGGCCGGTCGATCGGTCATGGCGGCGACTCTAGCAGTTGCGTCGGGGACTGGCCAGACCACGGTCGATCGAGACGGGCGCTCGCGGTCCCGACGTCACTGCGCGCCGAAGGCGGCGACAGCGTCGGCGATGCGTGCGTCGGGCAGGTCGTTGGTGATCACAACGTTGACAATGTCAGCGGTCATGGACGGCCAGACCTCGACGGTCTGGAGCCGCTCGCCCGTCTGGGTGTCGAGCCGATGACCCGGGCGTCCGGCAAGCGTCACCGCGGTCCCGGCCAGGAGCTCTGTCCGCGAGGCGGCGCTCGCCCCGGCCAGGTAGAACTCGGCCATGTTGTCCGCCGTGAGCCCCGGCGCCGTGAAGACGGCCAGCGCCGCCGATCGTTCGGCCCCGAACGACCACGTGCCGCCCGCGAACCGGATCTCCCTGATCCCGGCCGCCGCGAGCGAGCCGAGGGCCTCGGTGGTGCAGTGCCGGCCCGAGTCCACCTTGGTCGGATGCTCGCCCAGGAGGATGGTCGGGATCCGGGCCTCGAGGTCCGGGTAGGCACCCGGCGACTGGCCGTCGGTCTGGCACGGCCCGGTCGGGTCGAAGCTCGGCGAAGCGCCGCTCGAGCAGCCTGCGAGGGCGACCGCGAGGGTCAGCGTGACGAAGCGAACACGGGTGGTGGCGAACACGGCCGTCAGCGTAGCCCGAGCAAGGCCCCGACGCTCGGGACGATGCGCGGTGCCTTGCTGCAACTGGTACGGGCGTCCCGGTTCGGTGCGCGGGTGCGCCCGACCATCGAGCCGCCGGAACCGGGACGAGGGTGCCATTGCCACAGCCGCGGGAGGGCGCGTACCGTTCCTCTCACGCCGACCCGCGATCAACCGGGGGACACCTGGGGTGTCGGTCACGGAACCAGGGACGGACGATCGGTCTCGAGGCTGACTCGAGTCGAAGGATCTCGGACCTGGATCACGAGCCGAGTAACTGGACATCGGCCATCAGGCCTGGGTGACCGTCGGGACGGCAGCACTCATCGGGAATCATCAGCGCCAGGATCGCCCTCCGGGATATCGGGGGGCGATCGCGCGTTTCCGTCGGATTGCGGCCGCGCGATCAGGCCGAGCGACCGCGGCGCTCCACGCTCGCGTGCGCGCGCCGGGCCACGCCGCGGACGTCGAGATCGGCCTGGATCACCCGGGCGGCCTGCACCAGGTCGGGGTCATGGCTGACCGTGCTCGCCACCCAGTCGATGTAGGACGGCTCGAACGCCGCGATCTGGCCCAGCGTGTGGCCGTGGAACTTGCCGAACTCGATGACGGTCGCCTGCGCCTCCGGGAGCGGCGGTGCCGGTGGCCGGCGGAAGTGGCGGAGTCGATCGCGGACGAGCGGCCCCGTCGGGGTGGACGCGCGGGGCGGCTCCCGATCAACGGGATCCTTGCGCACGGGCGGCTGGCCGGGTGGTGTCGCCCGACGGCCGCTCCCGCCGAGGACCTGGTTGCGCGCCCGGAACGTCTGGCTCATGTCCACGCGGCCGGTCACCGGTCGGGTCGGCCGTGGCGGCGGCGGGCCGCCGCGGCGCGGACGGGCTTCCTCGAACGTCGCCTCGTCGCGGGGTCCGCGGGCCGCCGAGCGCTCCCGCGCCGGCTTGCGCGTGAGGGCCGCATAGGCGTCGTTGATCTCGGCCATGCGCGTGGTCGCGGCCCGCGATGCCGCCGGGTCGTCGCCGGTCAGGTCCGGGTGGTTCGTCCGGGCGAGGCGCCGCCAGGCGGCCTTGATCTGGGCCGGCGAGGCGCCGTCGGCGACGCCGAGGACGTCTCGCGGATCGCGTTTGGACATCACCTTGAGTGTAGGGCACCGGCGGCGGCGTTCGGCCCTTGACACGGTCGGGGCCCGGCACATGCTGAGTTCGCTCGATCATCCCGATGGGGATGCTGCCTTGGATCTCGACGTCTTGCTGGCCGTATCCGCAATGGTCCTCGCAGTGGCGATCCCGGTCGTCGCAATCGTGCCCGTCCTCCGGGTCAGCCGCGACAAGCTATTGGGGCGCCGCCATGGCCGCGATCGGTTCCTTGGAGCAGTTTCGAGGGCGGGCGTCCAGGCATCGCATCTTCAGGCGGACACGCCGGACGTCGACGACATCGCGGTCCCGCTCCCGCCCGGTCCGCACCATCGTCGTCGCTGAGCCGGACGAGCCGGCTATCTCGCCACGCGGTGGCGGAGGTAGACGACGCCCGAGCTGAAGATGCGGGTCTCGACGAGCTCGAGATCCACCCGGCGCTCGCGCCGTGGGAAGAACGGAATGCCACCGCCGACCAGGACCGGGTAGACCACGGTCCGGTATTCGTCGATGAGACCCAACGCGGCCACCTGGGCGGCGAGCGTCGCGCCGCCGATCGCGATGTCGCCCTCGCCTTGCTCGGCTCGCAACCGCTCGATCTCCTCCGCCAGGCCGCTCGACGCCAGACGCGCGTTGCCCTGGACCGCGGACAGCGTGGTGGAGAACACCACCTTCGGGAGCGGCTTCCAGAGCGCGGCCCACTCGCGCTGCGCGTCGTCGAGCGATTGGTCCTGGCCGGCGGTTTCCCAGTACAGCATCGTCTCGTACAGCCGACGTCCCATCAGGTGGACGCCGACCTCGCGGATCTCGTCGATCCAGAATCGAAAGACCTCCTTGTCGGGCGCCGTCCAGGCGAAGCCACCGTCCGGCCCGACGATGTAGCCGTCGAGCGAGACGCCCATCGAATAGGTGACGCTGCGCATCGGAATCCTCCTCGAGTAGCGGGTTCGACCATACGACAGCCGCGTGCCGCAGAACTCATCGCGGCTCGCCAATCTCCTTGGGCCACCCCGGCACTTGACAGGTCGAACCCGGGTGCCGTCCCCTACCCTCATGGGGATCGGGCGTCGGATCTGGATCGCGGCAGCCGTCGCCGCCGCGCCGCTCGGGCTGGCCTATCGCTTCGCCCTCGCCTATCGCGTGCGGGCCGGCTATCCGCATCGGTACCCGCCGCGGATCACGCCGGCCGATCTCGGGCTGCCGTTCGAGTCGCTGGCCGTGGTCTCGGACGATCTGTCGTTGCCGGCCTGGTTCCTCCCGGCCCGGGGCGGGGCGCCCGGTCCGGGTGTCGTGCTGGTCCACGGCTGGGAATCGGCGCGCGACCGGACGCTCCCGATGGCGGTCTTCCTCCACGCCGCCGGGTTCCACTGCCTGACCTTCGACGTTCGCGGCCACGGTGCGAACGCGCCCGAAGCGCTGCCGTTGAGCGCGGGTGAGTTCGGCCGCGATGCCGGGGCCGCGTTCCGCGCCCTGGTGGCGCGCCCGGAGGTCACCGTCGGGGCGATCTCGGGCCACTCCATGGGCGCCATCGGGGCGATCCTGGCCGGCGCCGCCGACCCGCGGGTCGCCGCGATCGTGGCGACGTCCGGTCCGTCCGACCCGTACCGGCTGACCCGACAGACGTTCCGCCTCGCCCGCCTGCCGATCCCCGACCTCATCGCCTATCCCCTGGCCTGGCTGACGGCCCGCGTCTACGTCCGGCCGCGCGGGCATGACGTCGGCTCCACGAGCGCGTCGGCGGCCTTCGCCCGCTATCGGGGACCGGTCCTGCTGGCCCACGGCGACGACGACGCGGTGATGCCCGCCAGCCACCTCGGACGGCTCGAACGCGCGGCCCTGGCGGCGCGCGCCGGCGACCCGACCGCCGGACGCGTCGAGACCCTGCCGATCTCCGGCGGGCAGCACTCGTGGCTCTACGAGGATCCGAGGTACCGCCGAGCCGTGGCGCGCTTCCTGGCCGAGGCGTGCGGCGGCCCGCTCGACCCGGCCGAGGCCGGCGAGATCGCCGCCGCGACGCCCACCGAGCGGATCCCTGACGGCGAGGCCCGGTTCGAGGCGATCGCCGAGTCGCCGGGCGGCATCCGGACGCTGGTCCGGGTCGCCCTGCCGGGCGCCACCCGGCCGCCCGTGCGCGCCGACGCCGCGTCCGATGCCGCACCCCTGGCGGCCGAACCGTGACCGGCCCGGGCGAAGCCCTGCGGGGCCGGGCCCGCCGACCCACGGACAAGGACCCCGTCTGGCATGCGATCGCCACGAAGCGGGCGATTCGCGCCTTCACCACGGAACCGCTGGCACCCGCCGACCTCGAACGGATCCTCAACGCGGGCCGGCACGCCGGCAGCAGCAAGAACCTCCAGCGCTGGACGTTCATCGTCTGCCGCGACCGCGGCCACCTGACGGAGCTGTCGACCCTCGGACCGTGGGCCGGACATCTCGCCGGGGCGGCCGTCGGCGTGGCCCTGGTGACGCCGGACCCGCGAGCCGCCGACGCGCCGCTGTCCATCCTGTTCGACCTTGGGCAGGCGGCGGCCAACATGATGCTGGCCGCCTGGGAGCTCGGGATCGGGAGCGTGCCCGCGACCGTGTACGAGCACGACCGGGCGCGCGAGCTGCTCGGCTTCCCGGCGGACCAGCGCTGCGAGTACCTGCTGTCGTTCGGCTACCCGGCGGATCTCGACAGGCTCGCCCGACCGCTGAAACCGGGCGGCCGCCGCGCCCTGGGCGAGATCGTCCGCGAGGAGCGCTGGTAGCCGGGCCTACTGCCAGCGGAACTTGCGCGACGCGATCGCGAAGCAGACCACCAGCCAGCCGGCCAGCACCGCGAAGGAGGTCCACAACGGCGCGAACGCGGCCCCGCCGACCATCACCTGGCGGAGCGCGTCGGCCAGGTACGTGAGCGGGATAGCCCGGGCCACGACCTGCAGGAACTGCGGCATCTGGTCGATCTGGAAGAAGGCGCCGGACAGGAACATCATCGGGAACTGGATCATGCTGGTCATCCCGTTCGCCGAGTCCTCCGTGTTGGCGAACGACGCGATCACGTAGCCGAGCGACAGGAACGTCACCGCGCCGAGCATCACGAAGCCGCCGACGAGCAGCAGGTTGCCGGTGATCTGGACCCCGAAGGCAACCGTCCCCACGACCACGATGATCACGGTCTGGGCCAGCGCGATGAGCAGCCGCATGAGCACGTTGCTGCCGATCAGCTGCCAGCGACGCAACGGCGTGGCCGCCAGACGCTTGAGGATCAGCTTCTCGCGGTCGCCCACCAGCGGGATCGCCGCGAAGATCCCGACCTGCATCACGGACAGGCCGAGCATGCTGGGGACGAAGTAGCTGATCGCGTTGAGGTTCTCGGTCTGGAACGTCCGGGCGTCGGTGATCACGAGCGGTGGCCGGCCGCCCAGGTTGACCACGCCCAGGACGCTGCCCACGGCCTGGTAGACCTCGCCGACGAGGGCCGAGCGTGATGGGTCGGTGTAGACGGTGATCGACGTGGGCACCCCGCCGCCCCGGCCGGCGGCGGTCGAGGCGGCGAGCGCTTGCCCGTAGCCGGCCGGGACGGCGATGACCGCGTCGACCTTGCCGACCTTCATCTGGTCGAGGGCATCGTCGCGCGACGTCTCGACCAGGGTCACGCCGGCCTGTTTGGCGAACGCCTCGCGGAGCTGGATGGCGGCCGGGCTGCGGTCCGCGTCGGCCCAGCCGAGGGTCAGGCGTGAGCCGCCGCCCTGGAAGATGAGCCCGAACATCACAATGAACACGAGCGGGAACGCCAGGGTCCAGAACAGCGCCGCCCGGTCCCGGACGTAGCTCCGGATGTTGGCGAGCGTGAGGGTCAGCAGCGCGTTCATCGGTCGGTCGGCTCTCCCCTCAGTCGCGCAGTGCCCGGCCCGTCAGGTCGAGGAAGACGTCCTCGAGCGTCGCGCGGCGGACGCCCAGGTTCTGCGGATCGACGTCGCGCGCCTCGGCCAGGCTCAGCAGCGCCCCGATCGTCGTGGCCACGTCGCTGGTGTAGAGCAGCGTCTCGTCGGCGTCGTGCTTGACCGAGCCGACCCCGGGCAGCGCTCGCAGGT
>JACQEF010000233.1 GCA_016200745.1 Chloroflexota bacterium
CGTCGCGTACCACGCGGCGCGCCACGTCCGTCACGCGTCCGGCCGTGAAACCGAGGTGCTCGAAGATCGCCGCCGCGGGCGCCGAGGCGCCGAAATGGTCGAGCCCGACGATTGCGCCCTCGTCGCCGACCCAGCGCTCCCAGCCGAGCGGGACGCCGATCTCGACGCTCACCCGCTTGCGCACGGCCGGCGGCAGGACGGCGTCGCGATACGCCTGGTCCTGCGCCTCGAACTGCTCCCAGCACGGGAGCGAGACGACACGCGTCGGGATGCCCTCGCCATCGAGGGCCTCCGCGGTCGCGAACGCGAGCTGGAGCTCGGAGCCCGTGCCGATCATGATCAGCTGCGGGGTGCCGCCGGTGGCCTCGCGGAGCACGTACCCACCACGGACGACACCGTCACGCGCACGCTCGGCCGTGCCGGGCAGGACGGGGAGCTTCTGCCGGGTCAGGGCGAGCGCCACCGGCCCCTCGTGCCGGGCGACGGCGAAGGCCCACGCCGCCGATGTCTCGTTGGCATCGCCGGGCCGGACGAAGCACAGGTTCGGGATCGCCCGCAGCGCCGCGTACTGCTCGACAGGCTGGTGCGTGGGGCCGTCCTCGCCGAGGCCGACCGAGTCGTGCGTCCAGACGTAGATGACGTGGAGTCGCGACAGCGCGGCGAGCCTGACGGAGCCGCGCATGTAGTCGCTGAAGTTGAGGAACGTGCCGGCGTACGGGATGAACCCCCCGTGATAGGCGAGGCCGTTGACGATCCCGCCCATGGCATGCTCGCGAACGCCGAAGCGGAGGTTCCGGCCCGGCTGGCTCGCCTCGAAGCTGGCTTCGCCATTGACGTCGGTCAGGTTCGACTCGGACAGGTCGGCGGCGCCGCCGAACAGCTCGGGCACGCGCGCGGCGAGCGCCTGGATCGCGTCCTGGCCGGCGTTCCGGGTGGCCACCTCGGTGCCGGTTTCGTACGACTTGAGATCCGCGTCCCAGCCATCGGCGAGGTCCGTGCGTGTCGTCCGGCGACGGAACTCGGCGGCGGCCTCGGGGAACGCACCGCGGTAGCGCTCGAACCGCGACTCCCACCCGGACACGAGGGACTCGCCCTCAGCGACCGCCGCACGGAACAGCGTTCGCGCCTCGTCCGGCACGTAGAACGAGCGGTCCGGGTCCCAGCCGTAGGCTTCCTTGGTCAGCCGGACCTCCTCGACCCCGAGCGCCGCGCCGTGGGCCTTCTGGCTGTCCTGCTTGTTCGGGCTGCCGTAGCCGATGTGCGTCCGCACGGCGATCAGGCTCGGGCGGCCGTCCGACCGGGCTCGCTCGATTGCGGCCTCGATGGCGGCGACGTCGTTGCCGTCGTCCACCCGCTGGGTGTGCCATCCGTACGCCTCGAACCGGGCCGGCACGTCCTCGGACCAGGCCATCGAGGTCGGGCCGTCGAGCTGGACGTGGTTGTCGTCGTAGAGCACCACGAGCTTCTCGAGCCGCAGGTGACCGGCGAGGCTGGCCGCCTCGGACGTGATGCCTTCCTGGAGGTCGCCGTCGGAGGCGATGACGTAGGTCCAGTGGTCCACGATCGCGTGGTTCGGGCGGTTGTACGCGGCCGCCAGCCGGCGCTCGGCGATGGCCATCCCGACCGCGTTCGTAAGCCCCTGCCCGAGCGGTCCGGTGGTCGCCTCCACGCCCGGCGTGAGGCGGTACTCGGGGTGGCCGGGCGTGATGCTGCCCCACTGGCGGAACGATTCGAGGTCCTCGAGCGAGACGGCGTACCCGGTCAGGTGGAGCAGGGAGTACAGGAGCATCGAGGCGTGCCCGGCCGACAGCACGAAGCGGTCGCGATCGGGCCAGTCCGGATGCGTCGGTGCGTGGCGGAGGAACCGCGTCCACAGGACGTAGGCCATCGGCGCGGCACCCATGGGCGCCCCGGGGTGACCCGAGTTCGCCTTCTGGACGGCGTCGATCGAGAGCGTCCGAATCGTGTTGATGGCGAGCAGATCGAGGTCCGTGGCGAGGGTCATGCGAACGACTCCGGATGCGGTGCCGAATGGGCAGGGATGGGTATGACATTGTAGGCGCGGGTCGGGCTATCCTCCCGGGATGCCCACGATCCGCCGCCCAGGCCCAGTGCGGCGACCGAGGATCGTCGTCCTCGGGGACCTCGTCCTCGACGTCGTCCTCGCTCCCTCGCGACAGCTGGCCGCCAGCAGCGACGTTCCCGGCCGCGTGGCGCTGGTCCAGGGTGGCTCGGCGGCGAACACCGCGCGCTGGGCGGCCAGGACCGGGGCTCGCTCCAGCCTGATCTCGGCGGTCGGGCGCGATGCGACGGGCCGCGCGCTCGTCGCGGCGCTCCGGACCGATGGGGTGGTCCTCCACGTCTCCCGGATCGCCGGCGCCCGGACCGGGCGGATCGGCGTGCTCGTGGCCCCGGGCGGCGAGCGGAGCTTCGTCCAGGACCGCGGTGCGGCCGAGCTGCTGTCGGCGGACGATCTCCGCGCGAGCTGGTTCTCCGGCGCCGACATCGTCCACTTGCCGATCTACTCGCTCCTCGGCGCGCAGGGCGCGGCCGGTCGTCGCGCCCTGGAGCTCGGCCGAGCCGCGGGTGCGGCCGTGAGCGTGGACCTGGCCTCGATCGGTCCATTGCTGGCCGGCGGGCGCCCGGCCGCTCGAGCCCTCGTCAAGGGGACGGGGCCGGACGTCCTGTTCGCGACCGCCGCCGAGGCCGGGGCCCTGCTCGGGCTGGGCGTGCTCGACGGCCTGCTCGAGCTGGCCTCCATCGTGGTCGTCAAGCGGGGCCCGAAGGGCGCCACGGTGCTGGCACGTGACGGCACCGGCACGCTCCGCTTCGAGGCCGCGACGGAGGCGCTCAGCGCGGCCGACACGACAGGCGCCGGCGACGCGTTCGACGCCGGGTTCCTGGTCGGCTGGCTGACCGCGCGGGCGGCCGGGAGGTCGATCTCCACGTCGCTCCATCGCGCGGCGCTGGCCGGCCACCGGGCGGCGGCACGCCAGCTGTCGACGCCTCGTCCGGAGCTGGCCCTCGGCTAGGGCTCCCGGCGGTCAGGCGCGGAGATAGCGGTCGAACCAGTCGAGCATCCGGGTCATCCGGTCGATCCGGCGATCCGGCCGTCCCGACGACGAGTAGACGTGGGATTCGTCGGGGTACAGGACGTACTCCACGGTCCGCCCGAGATGGCGCAGCGCGATGAACAGCTGCTCGTTGTCCTGCGGCGGGCAGCGCAGGTCGGCCTCGGCCTGGAACATCAGCAGCGGCGTCCGGATGGCGGCGACGTGTCTGAGCGGCGACTGGCGCCAGAGGCGTTCGATCCCGGCGGGCGTGAACGGGTCGCCGATCAGGCTCGCCCGGTCGTACTCGGGCCCCGAATCCGAGTTCGCCCACCCGGAGATCTGGTTCGTGACGCCGTTCTCCGAGACGGCTGCCCGGAACCGGTCGGTGGTTCCCACGAGCCAGTTCACCATGAACCCGCCGTAGCTGAGGCCGAGCGCGCCGAGCCGGTCCGGATCGACCAGCCCGAGGGCGATCACGTGGTCGAGCGCGGCGTGGAGGTCGGCGGCGTCCACGCCACCCCAGTCGCCGAGCTGCGGGCGGATCCAGTCGCGGCCATAGGATGTGGAGCCGCGGATGTTCGGGAGGATCACCCGATAGCCGCGGGCGACGAGCAGTGCGACCTCGACGTGCGGCGCCGGTGCCCACGCGCCGAGCGGCCCGCCGTGGATGTCGACGACGGCCGGCAGAGCCGTGTCGCCGGCGTCGGGCGGGGAGGCGACCCAGGTCTCGATCGGGCCGGCGCTGCCGGGCGCGTCGAGCCGGCGCATCTCGGGCTGCACGAAGCGCCGCTGCCACGCCGAGCCGAGCGTCGAGCGGGTCGTCCAGCGCGGCCGGCCGGCCGCGTCCGCGTCGGGCGTCATCAGTTCCATCGCCCGGGTTCCGAGCGTCCCGAGCACCGCGATGGTCCCGGTCCGGGTAACCGCCAGCGTGTGGCTGGTCGCGTCGGACCACGGCCCGGTCCCGCCTCGCGGTGTCGGCGCCGGCGGGTCGATCGCCGCCCCGGTCCGCGGATCCAGACGGAAGCGAACGGGGTGCGATCGGCCGCGATCGCTGACCGTGGCCACGATCGTCCCCGGGTCGAGCCAGTACGGCCCGGGACGGCCCGAGACCATCCAGCCGTTGAGGTCGGTGTCGGTCCAGTTGCCGATCGGCCGGTCGAGCTCGGGGGCGAGCGCGCGCGGCGGGGCGGATCCGTCGGCCGGCCCGAGGAGGATCCCGGGGCTGACGTCGTCGAGCGGGTCGGCGTCCAGGACCCCGACGGCCGCCAGCCAGCGGCCGTCCGGCGAGAAGGCGGCATGGTTGGCGAAGCCGGCAGGGACGAGCACCGGCCGTGGCGGCCCGGCCCCGTCCACGTCGACCGCCCAGATCCCGGGCCGCGGGTGCGTGTCGGCGTCCGGACCCGGGTCGGCGGTGAACGCGACCGTCCTTCCGTCGGGCGCCCAGCAGAGATCGGCGACGCCCCAGTCGCCGCTCGTGACCTGGCGAGGCCGGGCACCGGCTCGCACCTCGACCACGAACAGGTGCGACCAGCGGTCGAGGTGGCCCGATCCGTCCCAGCGCCAGTCGGCGCGCGTGATCCGGCGGGCGAGCGGTGAGGGCGCACGCGTGGATGCCGCACCGCCCCTCCGGGGACGGTCGTGGCCGCCGACGGGCGGGACGTCGCCGACGAGGAAGCGCGGTGGGTCGACCTCCGCGCTGAACGCCAGCCGCCGGCCGCCGGGTGACCAGGCGATCTCGGCGACCGAGCCGTGGCCGCGTGCCGGAAGCGTGCGCTGTCGGCCGCTCCGCAGGTCGAGGATGACGAGGGCCGCCGTCGCGTCGTCGTCGGTTGGGTCCGTCCGCACGAAGGCCACCTGGCGGCCGTCCGGGGAGAGACGCGGGTAGGTGTCTCGAACCAGCCCCGAGGTCAGCCGGCGAGGGGTGGCGACCCGTCCCCGGTCGAGCGGGATCGCGTACAGGTGCCCCACGTAGCGATTGCCGCGGATCGCGCGCCGGACCACCACCGCGAGCCGGGCGTCGGTCGATAGGTCGAGCTCCTCGACCACGACCTGCCGGCGGATGTCCGCGGGAGCCAGGAGACGACGACTCGACATGAACGACAGGGTAGACGCGCCGTTAGGCTTGTCGCATGCCTGATCCGCGCCGCGTGTCCGAACGTCTCGAGGTCGCCGCCGAGGTCCGCGATGCCCTTGCCGCCGGTCGTCCGGTCGTGGCCCTCGAATCCACGCTGATCTCGCACGGCCTGCCGTATCCCCAGAACCTGGAGGTGGCCCGGGCATCCGAATCCGCGGTCCGCGCAGCGGGAGCGGTGCCCGCCACCGTGGCGGTCCGCGACGGCCGGTTGCTGGTCGGCCTCGACGCCGCCGCGCTCGAGGTCCTGGCGACGGCGCCGGCCGGATCCGTCCGCAAGGCAGCCAGGCCGAGCCTCGCCGTCGCCCTCGCCGTGGGTGGCTGGGCGGCGACCACCGTGTCGGCGACGATGATCGCGGCGCACGCGGCAAGGATCCGGGTCTTCGCGACCGGCGGGATCGGCGGGGTCCACCGCGGCGCGCTCGGCACGGCGGGCACCGGCCGGGTCGGCACGCTCGACATCTCGTCCGATCTCGAAGAGCTCGCCCGGACGCCGATCGCCGTCGTGTGCGCCGGGCCCAAGGCGATCCTGGACGTGCCGGTCACACTCGAATACCTCGAGACCCGCGGCGTCCCGGTGGTCGCAATCGGCCAGGCGGAGCTGCCGGGCTTCATCGCCCGGTCCGCCGGCGTGCCGGCCCCCGACTGGGTGCCGGACGTCCGGGGAGCGGCCGCGGTCGTCACGGCGCAGCTCGGCCTCGGCCTGGGCGGGGGCATCGTGATCTGCGTCCCGGTCCCGGCCGACGTCGCCGTCCCGGACGACGTCGTCCGCGCGGCGGTGGACCGGGCGATCCGCGATGCGGACGCCGCCGGGATCGCCGGACCCGCGTTGACCCCGTGGCTCCTGGCCCGGGTCGCCGTCCTCACGGACGGAGCGTCGGTCCGGGCGAACACGGCGCTGATCGTCAACGACGCCCGCGTCGCCGGCGAGCTCGCGGCCTTGCTGGGGGACTGACCGGCCGGTACACTCGTGCGGCCTGGCGTCTCCGGGCTCGTCGAAGCGTCCCACTGCGGCCCGCTTCAGCTGACGACCGGCGCTCATCCCGAGGAGGGCGCAATCGCATGCGAATCTACGAGGGCAGCCCTCGCCAGGACTTCGAGGAAGTCTTCCGTTCGATGGGGGCGTTCATCGACCAGCATGGGATGAAGGACGTCCTCCTAGTCGAGGCACCGGACGGGTTCATCGTCCAGGGGCTGGTCGTGTCGGGCGCGAGCGGCGGGACCTGGTCGGAGGCCCTCGGATCGGTGACCAAGGAGACCCTGACCTTCCTCGACGACGACATCGCCCGGTTCATGGAAGAGGCGGCCGCCCGGCGCGGCCGCGTGCCACCGCCCCCGCCACACGTCGCCGGGCAGTACGAGACGGCGTTTCGGGTCATCGGCCGCTACCTCGACGAGCAGAAGCCGCGCGACGTCTTCTTCTTCGAGCAGGAGGGCGCGTTCGTCGTCCGCGTGCTGATGGGGGGCCAGGCCGGGAGCCATCACGAGCTCATCGAATTCACCCGCGAGGACGTCAGCGCGCTGGTCGCCCAGGGGCCCAGCCTCCGCCACGTCGAAACCAAGACCGAAGCCTGACCTCGTCCCACCCGATCCCGTAGCTGGAGGTTCGCCATGAAGGCACTCAAGACCGTCGCCGTCGCGCTGGGCGTCACGCTCGCGGCGCTGATCGTGATCCCGCTCGCCGTGCTGGCCGGACTGTTCGTCTGGCTCAAGCTGACCGAGGAGGCGGACGAGGAGATCCTCGAGCTCGACCAGGAAGGCGCCTGATCGCCACGGAGCCGGTCTCCGATCCAGCAGGGACGCCCGCCGAACCGGCGGGCGTCGCGCTTTCCGACGGCCGGCAGGCCGGCGTCGTGCCACCCGCCATCGTGCCGCCGTCCGCGGCCGCACCGCCGTCTCCCGGCCCGCCGGCCATCCCCCCGGCCACGGCCGCCGACCGGCGGCTGGCCGAGCTCGGCGTCCTGGTCATCATGGTGTTCTGGGCCGGCAACTTCATCGTTGTCAAAGGCGCGATCGGGATCCTGCCGCCGGTCGGTTTCACGTTCCTGCGCTACGTCCTCGCGTCGGTCACGCTGCTCGCGCTCCTTCGCTGGCGAACGGGGACCATCCGGCTGCCGCACGGCGATATCCGGGCGATCGGCCTGCTGGGCGTGATCGGGTTCGGCTGCTACCAGATCCTCTGGCCGGTCGCGCTGCAGTCCATCCCGGCCGGCGACTCGGCGCTGCTGATCGCGACGACCCCGGTGCTCACCGCGCTGATGGCCGCGGCGACGCGGGCGGACCAGCCGAACGCCGCCAAGCTCGCCGGCGCCTTCGTCTCCTTTCTCGGCGTCGCGATGGTGATCGCCGCCGGCCAGCGCCTCGACCTCGGCGCGTCGCTGATCGGCGACGGGCTCACGATCGTGGCCGCCACCTGCTGGGCGGTCTATACGGTCTTCGGCGCGAGGATCCTGCGCCGCCACTCCCCGCTGGTGGCGACGACCTGGGCGATCGTCGCCGGCACCCTCTTCATCGCGCCGGTCGGGATCGCCCAGCTGGTGACGGCAGACATCCACGAGGTTGGCCTGCCGGTGGTCCTGGCAATCATCTACTCCGGGACGCTGGCCGCCGGGATCGCCAACGTGGTCGTCTTCCACGGGCTCAAGCTCCTCGGCCCGACCCGGGTGACCGCGCTCCAGTCGCTCGTCCCGGCGCTCGCCGTGGTCCTGGCCGCGCTCTTCCTGGGCGAAGCGATCCGGCCGGCCCAGGTGATCGGCGGGATCGTCATCCTCGCGGGCGTCGCGCTCCTGCGCCGCGGCGCCTGGCCGGGTCGGAGCGCACCCCGGGTGGCGGGACGGCCGGCGTGACGTTCGAGCTCCGCGGAATGGCGAACGCTCCGGACTCGCCCGGGGTGGCGCCGCCCGTCCAGCCGCTCCGGCCGGGCGAGCCGCCGCTCGCGATCCTCGTCGACTACGACGGGACGATCGCCCTCGCCGACGTGTCCGACACGGTGATGGCCGAGCACGTCCCGCAGATCTGGGAATCGGAGGCGGCGGCCTACGACGCGGGACTGATGGGCTCGCGCCGGCTGATGGAGATCGAGATGGGGCTCGTCAACGCCCCGGGCGAGGCACTGTTTGCGACGGCCGCCGCGCAACCGCACGACCCAGGGTTCGTGGCGTTCGTCCGGCGCGCGCAGGCCGCCGGCGTTGTCGTCGAGGTGGTCTCCGATGGGTTCGGCTTCTTCATCCGGCCGGCCCTCGAGGCGCTCGGGGTGGGGGAGCTGCCGGTCGTCACCGCGCGGACCACCTTCTCGGGCCGCCGGGCCTCGATCGCCTTCCCCAACGGTCACCCGGCCTGCTTCGTGTGCGGCACCTGCAAGCGGAACCGGGTCTTGGCGCACCAGGCGGCCGGGAGAACGGTGGTCTTCATCGGGGACGGCGAGAGCGACCGGTATGCCGCCGGGTACAGCGACATCGTCTGGGCCAAGCGCGCGCTCGTCCAGATATGCCTGGAGGCCGGCTGGCCCTACCGTCACTGGACGGAGTTCGCCGAGATCGACGGATGGCTGGCGGCGACGCTCTCGGCCTGGCGCGAGGACGCGGCGTCCCTGCCCGGTCCAGTGGCCCGGCCGTTCTTCTGCGGCCCGGAGCTGTGGGGCGAGGGCCTGGTGGATCCGCCGCCCGGGGCGTGGCCGCCGGCGCGGCCGGGATCTGGAGCCGGCTAGGCGTCGACCCGCTCCAGGGCATCGCTCGCCGGCCATGCCCCGGCCTCGACCTTCTCCGCGGCGTACTCGCGGATCGACGCCTCCTGCCAGGTCGCGACGGTCGCGTCGTCCATCGGTTCGAGCCGGATCATGGACCCTCGTCTTGTCTCGGACGGGTCCTTCCGGTACCATTCGAAAAACCCCCCGGAGGACCAGACCCATGGCGAAGTATGTCTTTGTGGCCGGAGGCGTGACCTCCTCGCTCGGCAAAGGCATC
>JACQEF010000261.1 GCA_016200745.1 Chloroflexota bacterium
CCCGGTCCCCGGCCACCCACACCCGGGCTCATCACGTCGTTGTCGACGTCACGCTGACCAACTCAGGAGCCCCGATGCCAGCCCGACGGCCGTCCAGCCTTAGAGCCGCTGCCACCCAGCGGTTCGTTCACGGCCTCTGAGGCTCGCACCGGCTGGCCCCACCAGCCGTTCGTCACCCGCGGCTGGTCCTTCCGGGCCATGCCATGGACCCGACCCCGAGGGAGTACTGTCCCCACTCGGAACGCGAACTGAGCTGACGAACGGGGAGGCGTGTGCGCTACGGGGTCATCGGTGCCGGCGCCCTCGGTCTGACGGTCGCGCTGCGCCTGGCCGGGAAGGGTCACGAGGTCACGGTCCTCGAGCGTGATCCGGTTCCCGGCGGCCTGGCCGGGAGCTTCGAGGTGGCACCCGGGATCTGGCTCGAGAAGTTCTACCACCACCTGTTCCGGACGGACCGTACCGCCGTCGCCCTGATCGATGAGCTTGGGCTTGGCGGCTCGCTCCGGTGGCACAAGCCCACGACCACGGTCTACCTCGATGGCCGGACCCACCCGCTGGACGCCCCGCCGGCGTTCCTGCGTTTCGCCCCGCTGTCCCTCCCGAGCCGACTCCGGCTGGCGACGGGCCTCGGCTACCTGCGCGTTCTGCCGTCGGCCCGTTCGCTGAAACGGCACACGGCCGGGCGCTCGATGCGCCGGGTGATGGGGGGCTTTGCCTACGAGACCGCCTCAGAGCCACTCCTCCGCGGCAAGTTCTGTGAGGCGGCCGATGAGGTCTCGATGGCCTGGCTGTGGGTTCGGATCCATTGCCGAACGGCGTCACTCGGCTACCTGCACGGCTGGCTTCACCTGCTGCACGTGGCGAACATGTTCCAGGTCTACCCGTACGATCGCCGCCAGAACTCCTCGATCGCGCTGGCCGAGCGCCTCGTGCGGCATCTCGGAGCCTGAGCCGGTGATCGTCGCCCTCGTCCTGGCGCTCCTCGCGGTGGCCGGCGGGACACTCGCGAGCTACCTGTACGACGACGACGCGTCGCTGCCGACACGAGTCGCCGGCGGGGTCGCGATCGGGTTCGCCGCGGTGTCTGGCGTGGGCTTCATCTTGGCGAACCTGGCCGGCATTGCCGCGGCCTCGACGGCGACCGTCGTCCTCGCCGCGGTCCTGGTCGTCGCGCTCCTGCGCCCGACCGCACGGCGGCAACTGGCCGCCGACGCTCGCGCCGCCGGCATCGATCTCGCACGGGCCGTTCGCCACCCGAGCGCGAGGACGCTGGGGCCCATCCTCTACGTCGGTGTCGCCACGGTCCTGCTCCGGGTCGTGTTCGACAAGGTCATCATCGAGCACGATGGCGGGCTGTTCACCGGGTTCGTCAACAACCTCGGCGACCTCCCGTTCCACCTGGGCGTCACGTCCAGTTTCGCGTACGGCCAGAACTTCCCGCCCCAGGACCCGACCTTTGCCGGCACCGGCTTCGTCTACCCGTACCTTTCCGATGTCCTCGCCGCGATGTTCGTGTCGCTGGGCGCGTCGATGCGCGACGCGTTCTTCCTCGAGAACCTGTTCCTGGGGCTGGCCCTTATCGGGCTGCTCTATCGCTTCACGCTCGTGCTGACGGCCGATCGACTGGCCGCCTGGCTAGCGCCGATCCTGGTGCTATTCAGCGGAGGGCTGGGCTGGCTGCTCCTGTTCCAGGACGCGCGAACGAGCGAGGGCGGGCTCATCTCGCTGCTCGGGCGCCTGCCTCACGACTACACGATCGGGCAGCTCCCGTTTCGATGGGGGAACGCGATCACCACGCTCCTGGTAACGCAACGGAGCCTGCTGCTTGGTCTTCCCATCGCGCTCATCGCGTTCGTGCTCCTCTGGAAGCTCCTCCACTTGGACAGGGCGGCGCCTGGACGCGTGGGCCCCTGGCGGATCGCGCTGGCGGCCGGGCTGTTGACGGGCAGCCTGCCCCTCGTCCACGCCCATACTTTCATCGTTGTCCTCGGCACTGCCTTCCTGCTCGGCCTGCTGTTCCGTCAATGGCGCGAGGAGCGCTGGCGCTGGTGGGTGGTGTATGTCGTCGCGGCGCTCGTCCTGGGACTCCCGCAGATCTGGTGGTCGACCCACGACAGCGTGGCCAACGCCGGGACCTTCTTCGGCCTCGAGGTCGGTTGGGACCACGGCGAAACGAATATCGCCTGGTTCTGGTTCGTGAACACCGGATTGTTCATTCCGCTCGCGGTCACGGCAGCGGTCTGGCAGTGGCGACTCGCTGTCCCGGCGCGCTCGCTCCTCCTGTTCACGGCGGCCTTTGCGGCCTGGTTCGTCGTGCCGAATGTCGTGAAACTGGCGCCCTGGGTGTGGGACAACATCAAGGTCCTGATCTACTGGTACGTCGGGTTCGTGCCGCTAGTCGCGCTGCTCCTCGCCCGAATGCTCGGGTCGGGCCCCGGTTTGAGGACGGTCGGTGCCAGCGCCCTCGTGGTGCTGACGCTGGCGGGTGGACTCGACGTCTGGCGCGTCGTGTCGGGACAGACCGAGTACGGCGAGTTCGATCGGGACGGGATCGCGCTCGCCGAGGCCATCAGGCAGGACACGCCCGCCAACGCGCTGCTGCTCAACGCGCCGACCTGGAACGCACCGGTCTTCCTGAGCGGCCGGCGAACGCTGCTCGGTTACACCGGGCACGTGTACTCGCGTGGGCTGCCGTACGTTGATCGCGAGGCCGACATCCGAAGGATCTACGCGGGTGACGCCGACGCCGACCAACTGCTTGCCAGGTACGGAATCCAGTACATCGTCGTCAGCCCGCTCGAACGCGACTACCAGGCGGCCAACAGCCTGACCGTCAACGATTCGTACTTCCAGCAGTTCCGCAAGATCGCCGAGGCCGGAGAATACGTGCTCTATGAAGTCGCGCGACCGTAGACGAGGGCGGGTCCGCACCGCGGCGCGACCGCCCGAGCAACCGACCGGCGAATCCGCTGTCGAGCGGCCGAGCACCGCGGCGCCGGCCGCGGCCGAGCGCCTCGGCCCAGCCGAGGCCGGGCGAGGTGTGTCGGCCGGCGCAGCGGTGGACTGGCTCGACCGATGGTTCATCCCCGCCGCGCTCGTCATCCTGGTCGTCGCGGCTGAGTTCCGTCTGCCCGAGCTGGCGCTCAACCCGTTCCACCACGACGAGGGCGTGAACGGGTTCTTCACGACGAACCTGGTCCGCAACGGCACCTACACGTACGACCCGGCCAACTACCACGGTCCGTCGCTCTACTACCTGGCGCTCCTGTCGGAGCTCCTGTTCGGCCTGACGACTGAGGCGATGCGGTTCGTTCCGGTCGCGTTCGGCCTGCTGCTCGTCGGCCTCGTGTTCGGGCTGCGACGGTACCTCGGGTCGGTCGCGACCCTCAGCGCCGCCGCCCTGCTGGCCGTGTCGCCGGGCATGGTCTACGTCTCGCGCTACTTCATTCACGAGATGCTGCTGGTGGCGCTCACCCTCGCCGTGGTCGTCACCGTGAGCGCGTACCTCGATCGCCGCCGGCCGGCCTACCTCCTGGCCGCGGCCGTCGCGGCCGCCTTCCTGTTCACGACGAAGGAGACGGCGGTCATCACGGTCGCCGTGCTCCTCATCGCTGTCGTCGTCGGCCACTACTACACGGCCTGGCGGAACCCGTCGGCGCTGCCGCGGCGCCAGGTCGCCCGCCCGACGGCAGGGGCCAGATCGATCTGGGTCGACGGGGTCGAGTACCGCCCGGCGCGCAGCGAGCGCGGACCGGCCGTGCCGACGTCTTCGCTGCTGCCCCGATGGATCCCCGGCGAGCACCTGGCCGGTGTGCTCGTCATCTTCCTGGTCATCTACGTGCTGCTGTTCTCGTCGTTCTTCACGAACTTCCCGAAGGGGCTGATCGACTCGCTGACGGCCTATGCCTACTGGTTCCAGCACGGCGACGCGACCCAGGTCCAGCCACCCTACCGGTACCTGCAATGGCTGGTCCCGATCGGCGATTCGACCCTCATTCCGGTCGACGTGCCGATCCTGTTGTTGGGCGTCGTCGGCGGGGTCATCGCCGCGATCCGCGCCCCGAGCCGCGCGTGGGTGATCCTCGGGCTGTGGGCCGCGGGGATCACGGCCGCCTATTCGCTCATCCAGTACAAGACGCCCTGGATCATCGTCAACATGCTCCTCCCGCTGGCGCTGCTGGCCGGTCTCGCCGTGCAGCAGCTTTGGCAGTCGCGGTTCCGCCTCGCCGTCCCCGTGGTCGTCGGTGCCGCGGTCGCGATCAACGGCTTCCAGGCGATCGATCTGAACTTCTTCCGCTATGACGACCAGGCGTACGGCTATGTCTATGTCCATTCGAC
>JACQEF010000256.1 GCA_016200745.1 Chloroflexota bacterium
AGATCGAGCGCCGACTCGCACGCGTCCCGGACGACGGCGAGGAAGCGGAAGAGCTCCATGCAGAGGCCGCTCGACTCAGGAACGAATACCAGCGCCTGATCGACGAGGCGACGAAGTACCACCGTCCGGTCCCGCCGCCGTTGCCGAGCGACTGAGCTGGGGCGCCACGCGGCCTTCACCCGGCCCGCCGGCGGCTGCCGAACGGACCGCCTGAAGGGCCCGCTCGGCACGTGACCCGAGTCCCCGCCGGCGCCGACACTCGGACCGAATGACGAGCCTCCGGTCCAGCCTGCGTGCCACGTCATTGGCGCGCTCCATCCCGCGAACGGACTACGCCCAGGGCGTGGCCTACGCGACGGCCGCGGGCATCGCGTTCGGGACGCTCGGGCCGCTCAGCAACATCGCCTACGCGGCCGGGATGACCAGCCCGACGTTTGCGGCCCTGCGCGCGACGGTCGGTGCCGGCGTCCTGGCGCTGATCCTGCTGCCGAGACGCTCGGAATGCGTTCCGCTGGGGCGGCTGCGCAAGCTCGACCGCGCCCTCCTGGCCCTGATCGCCGTGGCGCAGGCGGCGCTGTCCCTGTCCATCTTCGCGGCCTACGCCACGATGGCCGTGGCGCCCGTCCTGGCCGTCTACTTCTGCTACCCGCTGCTCGTGGCCGGTGCCTCGATCGCGCTCGGGCGCGAGCGGCTCACGAGGACGCGCGCTGTCGCCCTCGGCGTGGCCCTCGCCGGGCTCATCGCCGTCGTGTTCGGTGGCGCCGGCGTATCCGGGCGGGTCTCGGCGATCGGCCTGGTCCTTGCCGGCTTCGCCGCCGCCTGCCAGGCGACCTACCTCGTGGTATCGCGGAACGGCTTCACCCGGGTGCCGTCGCAACAGGCGACGGCGATCATCCTTGCCGTGGCCGCCGTCCTGATGTGGTTGGTGGCCGCGCCCATCGAGATCGCGTCGGCCCGCGCCGGCACGTGGCTCCTGTCACCGACGGTCTGGGTCGCAGTCGCAGTCGTCGGCATCCTCGGTGCCGCCCTGGCGAAGGTCTGGCTCCTGCGCGGCGTCCGCCGGGTCGGCGGGACCCGTGCGGCGGTCCTCATGCTTGCCGAGCCGGTCACCGGGGTGATCCTCGCCGGTCTCCTGCTGGGCCAGGGCCTGACCATCCCGCAGCTCGCGGGTGGCATCGCGGTCATGGTCGGCGCGATGCTGGCCCAACGTCCGGCTCCGGCGATGGCCGCAGCCGTGGCGGCCGCGTCGCCTCGCTGACGGCGCAGCGCAGCCCGCGCCGTCCTCTCGTATCGTTGGACGCGACCCACGCGCCCAAAGCCAGCGAAGGACGTGACATGGCCGATCTCGATCTCGTGCGTCAGATCAATGTGCTCTCGTCGGAAGAGGAACAGCTGTATGCCTCGGCGAGCCAGGGGGATGGACTGAGCGCGGAGCAGGTCGCCCGACTCGACGCCATCCGGGTGGAGCTCGATCGCGTCTACGACCTGCTGCACCAGCGACAGGCTCGCGCCGCGGCCGGCATGAACCCGGACGATGCCGAGGAGCGGTCGGCCGAGGTCGTCGAGCGCTACCAGCAGTAGCCCCGGCCCGACGACCTCGGTCGCGATCGCGATACCCTACGGCTCGTCGGCGATCGCCCACGGCGAACGCGCCATCCACGCCGCGAGGCCCGTCCGCAGGAGCAGCCGGTTGCTCTGGCACCCCGGCCGGATCGCGGCCTCGCGAGCGATGGCGGCGACGAACCGGCGATCGAACGCGCGGCGCGGGAAGTCCCGCATGACGGCGGGCCGGACGGCGTCCACGATCGAGTAGCCCTCCCCGCGAACGTCGAGCGAGGTGGAGCGGTCGAGGAGGACCGCCTCCACGCCGTCATCCAGCGTCACCGACGGTTGCATGTGGAGGATGATCGCGATTGCGACCCGGTCCGCGTCCCGGGCTGCCATTCCCTGGCGCTCGAGGAACCGGCGCGCGAATTCCGCTCCCTCGACCTCGAAGCACATCGTGTTCCTCGGGATCCGGGTCAAGGCGAAGTCGTGCATCAGCGAGGCGGTCCACAGGATCTGCCGATCGAAGCGCCAGCCCTCCCCGGCCGCGATCGCCGCACCCCAGCAATAGGCGCGGACCGAGTGCGTGAACAGGTAGTCCGGGAGCGCGCGTTGGGCCCAGCCCCAGGTCGCGTCCGAGACGCGATCCTGCGGGACGTCGAGACCAGCGACCTGGCGCGGGAGGGCTCGGAGCTCCGCCATGGCCCCATGCTAGCGAACCGAGCCACCGGCGAATCCACCGATCGGTGGGCCGGTTCGGCGGGGTCGTGTATCGTTTCCCGCGAGAGAGGGCCCCAGGCGGGCCGACGCGGAGGGGCTTCCACCAGCCTCGCGTGCCGCGCGGCTACCGGCGTCGTTCCGGGGGTTCCAGCGAGCGAGGTAGCCATGCGACCCGACGTCGCCCGCCGCCCCCGTTACGCCGCTCCGAGCCCATTCGGCACGGCGCTGCTCATCGCCCTGGTCGCGATCGGCGCAGTCTCCCTGGGCCTGCCCCGCAACGCCCTGGCGACGACGACGATGGCCGCCGCCTGC
This sequence comes from Chloroflexota bacterium, assembly GCA_016200745.1. Classification (GTDB taxonomy): domain Bacteria; phylum Chloroflexota; class Limnocylindria; order Limnocylindrales; family CSP1-4; genus SPCO01. The sequence goes on from JACQEF010000256.1 coordinate 2,578, forward strand.
GACGGGGTCCGCCTCCGGACCGGTCCCACGACAGGCGCCCTGATCGCCACCACGCTGTTCACCGGCTGGCAGGTCGGCGTCGAGACGACCGTGACGGACGGCTCCTGGAGCGCCACCTGCGCGGGCGCAACCGTCACGGGCACCACGTGGTACGAGATCAGCCAGGTCAACGGCCAGGCCGTCTCGTCGCTCTACGGCGTGCCGGTCGTCTACGGCGCGACCGGCCTGTTCCAGGCGGCCCCTGTGGTTACGCCCACGCCGACGCCCGATCCCTTCGCGACCCCGACACCGACGCCGACGCCATCCCCCACTCCGTTCCTGCCGGTCGTCGAGGGGATCGACGTCAGCCACTGGCAGAACACCATCGACTGGCCGCAGGTGGCGGCCGCCGGCAAGCGCTTCGCGTTCATGAAGGCGTCGGAGGGCACGACCCTCGCGGACACCACGTACGCCACCAACCGCGCGCAGGCCAAGGCCGCCGGCCTGTACGTCGGCGCCTATCACTTCGCGCGGCCCGACCGTACGCCGGGCGATGCGGTGGCCGAGGCGGACTACTTCCTCGCGATGTCACAGCTCGAGGCCGGCGACCTCGTCCCGGTGCTCGACCTCGAAGATGCGGGCGGCCTGTCGCCGGTCGAGCTCCAGGAGTGGGTCAAGGGCTATCTCGGCCGGATCTACGAGCGGACCGGCGCGCGCGGCATGATCTATGCGTCGCCGACGTTCTGGCGCAACGCGATGGGCGACACGACCTGGTTCGCGACGAACGGTTACGGGATGATCTGGGTTGCCCACTGGACGACCGCGCTCGGGCCGACGGTGCCGGCACAGAACTGGGGCGGGAACGGCTGGACGTTCTGGCAGTACACCTCGAGCGGATCGGTCCCGGGGATCGGCGGTCGCGTCGACCTCGACCGGTTCAATGGCCTCGACCTCACGCCGCTCGTGCTCACCTCCGGGGTCATCGAGCAGGGCGGCCCGACGCTCGACGTGACGGCGTCGTCGGCCGTGATCACGTGGGGCGACACGGTCGTCATCAAGGCCAGCTTCGGGGCGGCCGGGGCGGGCCGCACCTTCGATCTGCAAGCCGGGGCTGACGGCGTCTCGTGGCAGACGATCGCGACGGTCGTCACCGACGCGCAGGGCAACGCCTCGTTCTCCTACCGGCCGGCGACGAACCTGTATTACCGGGGCGCATTTGCCGGCGCCCCCGACCTCGCGGCCGTCACGAGTCCGGCCGCCAGGGTGGTCGTTCGCCAGATCGCGCTCCTCCGCCCGACGACGAGCGGCGCGACCAGGATCGTCAGCCGCGGCCGCAAGATCACCTTCACGACGACCGTGCGACCCGCACGGGCGGACCTGCCACCGGCCAGGGTGACGCTCGCGATCTACCGTCGGGTCGACGGGCGCTGGATGCCCTTCACGACTCGGAACGTGTACGTCAACGCCGCGGGCCAGGCGTCATACACCTGGACGTTCAGCACCAGGGGCGAGTGGTATGTCCGCTCGATCGCGAACCCGACGCTCGCGAACGCCAACAGCGCCTGGAGCCCGGTCGAGCGCTACTCCGTTCGATAGCGATCCGGCCGGCCTGCGGAGCTACGGCTGCCAGTCGGTCGCGGAGAGGCTCGGCGGCAGGCCCGGCCCGTTGCACGGGGGGAGGTCGCCGGCCGAGCTCGCGGCCAATCCAGCGATGTCGACGGCGCCGGCGGCCAACGCCAGCTGGAAGGTAAGCGGGAGCGGTGTGCCCTCGTTGCACCAGTTGCCGAACACCAGCGAGAACCCGACCGACCCACCCGGCGCCACGGACGGGCCCTCGCCGGCCCTCGCGGGCGTCGACAGGACCACGGTCCCGCCGGCGTCGACGAGCGCGATGGCGGGACCGGCCGGCAGGAGGCACGGGCCGCTCCCCCGGTTCTCGACCACGATGTCGGATCCGCGGCTCCCGGCGGCACCGCCCCACGGGCCCCCGGTCGCACGGATGTCGGCCGCGACGCAGGCTGCCGCGGTCGGGTTCGGCACGGGGCTCGACGTGCTGGTCGACGGGCTGGCGCTGACCGGCGGCGAGGCGGTCGGGCTCGGGCTGGGCGGGTTGCCACAGGCGTTGACGAGCAGCGCGCCGAGCAGGACGACGAACGCGTTGCGCGAACACCGCGGGCGGCTGGTATGTGCGATGGTTGGCATGGTCACGCGCCTCCAGCGCTTCCGGGCTCGAGACGATCGTACCCGAGCGGGCGGATGAGGTCGAACGTCATGGGAATCGAGATCGAGCGCAAGTTCCTCGTGCGCGACCGTTCGGTGCTCGAAGGATCGAACGGGCTGGGCTACCGGCAGGGCTACCTGTCACGGGATCCGGACCGGACGGTTCGGGTGCGGGTCGCCGGGTCCCACGCCTACCTCACGGTCAAGGGCCGGGCCAGCGGGCCGAGTCGCGCCGAGTTCGAATACGAGATCCCCGTGGCCGACGGCGAGTCGTTGCTCGACCTGTGCGTGCCGTCGCTCATCGACAAGACGCGGCATCGCGTCGAGCACGCCGGACGAACCTGGGAGGTCGACGTCTTCCATGGCGCCAACGAGGGTCTCGTGGTGGCCGAGCTCGAGCTACCGTCGGCCGACGCGCTCGTCGACCTCCCCGACTGGGTCGGCGCTGAGGTGACGGACGACCCACGCTACGTCAACGCCAACCTCGCGCGTCACCCGTATCGCGGCTGGCCATGAGCGACACCGTCCCGCCAGGCTGACCGCCGGTCCGCGCCGATCGGATTCGCCGGGGGCCACACCTGCAGGCTCGGCCCGATCGCGACACACTTGGGGGACCTGACAGCGCGCTGGAGGCGACATGCGACCCTGGTTCGGCCTGCACCTGCCCGATTACACCTTCGACGGAACTCCCACCCATGCCCTCTTCGGCCGGGTCGCGGAGCAGGCCCGAGCCGCCGAGGAGGCAGGTTTCGGCCTGGTCACCGTCATGGATCACCTCTACCAGATCGACGGCGTCGGGCTGGCCACGGACCCGATGCTCGAGGCGTGGTCGACGCTTGCGGCGCTGGCGCGTGAGACGAGCCGCGTCCGGCTCGGCACGCTCGTCACCGGCGTGACCTACCGCAACCCGGCCCTCCTCGCCAAGACGGCCACGACCCTCGACGTCATCTCGGGCGGCCGGGCGATCCTCGGGCTCGGCGCAGCCTGGAACGACGTCGAGCACGAGGGCTACGGCTTCGAGTTTCCGCCCGTTCGCGAGCGGATGGACCGACTGGACGAGGCGCTCACGATCATCCGGGCGATGTTCACCGAGGAGCGCCCCAGCTTCGAGGGGCGCCACTACCGCGTCCACGAGGTCCTGAACGTGCCGCGTCCGGTCCAGCCGGGCGGGCCGCGCGTCCTGGTCGGCGGTGGCGGCGAGCAGCGGACGCTCCGGATCGCGGCGAAGCACGCCGACATGACCCACTGGTTCCCGCTCGGGCTCGACGTCCTGCGGCACAAGACCGAGGTCCTGGAGAGGTACTGCGAGGCGATCGGACGCGATCCCGCCACCATCGAGCGGACCATGGCCGCGCCCGTCATCGTGGTCGGCTCCGACGCCGAGCGCGAGGCGTTCCTCGAGCGCATGCCGCCCGAACGGCGGCCGTACCTGCGGGCCGGCCGCCCGGAGGCGATGGCCGAGGCGCTGCAGCCCTACCTCGACGCCGGCTTCACCGGGTTCACCTTCAACAACACGTACTACCGGACGCGCGAGCAGATCGGACGGGTCGGGGACCTGCTTCGGCTGATCGCCGGTCCCGAGCCGGTCGCCGCGCGCTAAGCGCGACCGCGGACGAGATCGATCAGCCGGCCGAGGACTCGCTCCCCGTCGGCCCGCAGGCCGTTGTGTTCGTACTCGTCGGTCAGCCAGGTGCGCAGGCCGCGGATCATGGCGGCCGTCTCGATGGCGAAGTCGCGCTCGACGTACAGGTCGTTGGCGTAGATCGTCGCCGCCACCGGAACGTCGTTCCGTCGCAGGCGGTCCGCATCGTAGAGCGCCGGCCAGGGATGCTCGGCAAGGAGCTCGGCGGCCTCGCGCTGCGGGACCAGCCCTTCGTAGTCCTCCCACATCCACGGGAAGACGTGCTCGGCGGTGAAGAACCCCTCCACCTCGACCTCGTCCGGCAACAGCCGGTGCGCCGACCACCTCGTTGGCACGCCGTCGGCGTACGACGACTCGTGGAGCGTGGCGTAGATCGGGTTCCGCTCGAACCTGACGCCTTGCTCCGCGTCATGGAGGAAGGCCAGCGACCCGAAGGGCAGCTCGATGACGTGGTGGAGCAGCTCGAAGCCGGCGCTGTCGCCCAGCCACAGCCCGAGCTGGCGGAACCGGCGGCCCGTCAACCGGTCGCCCGACGGCAGCCGCACCTCCTCGTCGCCGAGACGCCGCAGGATGTCCCGGACGCGCGCCCGGTCGTCCGGGTAGCGCGCGAAATAGCGCCGATTCTTGTCGATCAATCGCCGGTAGGTGGCGCCGTAGATGTCGTCGACGGCCCGGCCGATCGGCGACAGCCCGCCGGTCAGGAACGCCTCGCGAAGCCCCTCCGGCGCGATGGACAGGTAGGTCATCGAGGTGAACCCGCCGAAGCTCTGGCCGAGCACGCTCCAGCGGTCGACGCCGAGCTCCTGCCGGATCAGCTCGGCGTCGCGAACGATCGAATCGGCCCGGAAGTGGGTCAGGTATGCGGCCTGATCCCGGGGCGTTTCGCCGGGAATCCGGGCGCCGACCGGCGAGGAACGGCCCGTGCCGCGCTGGTCGAGCAACAGGACCCGGTAGTCCGCGATGGCACGCTTCACCCAGCCGGATGGCGGGCTGGTCGGCCGGGCGGCCTCGAACCCCGGGCCGCCCTGGAGGAAGACGAGATACGGCCGATCGAGGCCATCCGGGTCGGCCACCTCGCGGGTGAACACCGTGATCGTGGGACCGTCTGGCCGGGCATGGTCGAGGGGAACGACGTGCTCGCGCTCGGTCAGGATCGCTCCGGGGACACGAAAGGATGAATTCACCGCTTGCCTTTCCGGTCGGTTTCGGCCATTCGGCCACGGACGAGCTTCGTGACGAGGTCGGCGGGCAGCGGTGCCGCCGGCGTGAAGTGGATCGTCCCCCTGGCCGTCTCGTAGCCGGCCAGAAGCGCACGGTTCGCCTCCATCAGCGCGGGGCTCTGGACGTAGAAGGCGCAGGGTCCCGCGCCGTGTCGGCCGGCGCTGAATGAGACCAGCGGCCGGTCCCGGTACCTGAACGCCGGGGCCCTGTAGGCGATCGTCTCGACGGCCCCCGGCGCGGCGGCTGCGATCTGCCCTCGCAGCGTCTCCAGCGCCATCCGCAGATCCTCGGGCAAGGCGGCCAGGAACGTGTCGATCTCCGGCGATCGGTCCATCGCCAAACGATACCCGGCCGGGCCGGCCGGTGCGGACGACCGGAGTGACCGCGCGGGGCATGAACGCGGCCCGGCCAGCCGCATGGGGCCGGCCGGGCCGCGGACCAGCTCCCTATCGGTTGAGGATCCGGTCCGCCTTCCGGTCGATCTTCCGCTCTTCGGCGGACGTCAGGTTGCCCTTCTCCTCCTGCTGGGCGGCACGCGCCTTCGCGTTCCGAGCGTGGGCCTTGTCCGGCATCGGGTACTTTCGCTCCTCGGGCAGGCCGAACTGGGACTTCGACAGGGAGTTACGCTTCTTCGTAGTGAGGTCGGCCATGGTCGCCTCCTTCGTGGCTACCCCGTCGGTATACGCACCGGCGGGCGGCCTGCACGCCATCGTGGCGAGGCTACCCGTTGCAGGTTCGTGTAGGGCGCCGCGGCCGTGCTGGATCGCGCTCGCGTCCCGGGATGCGCTCAGCCCCGCGCGTCGCGATCCTCGGCTCGACGGTCGCCACCCTGCGCCGGCGGTTGCCAGGCGTACTGCGCGTAGCGGAGCTGCCGCTGGGCGAGGTCGGTGAGCCGTGCCTGCTCGTCCCGCAGCAGCTCCAGCTCGTAGGTTCGCTCCTCGGCGTCGAGGTCTTCGGCGCCGGTCTTGGCGGGATCGGGCGCGGCCGGCATCCCCGGTTCCGGGGTCCTGCCGAGGAGGCGTCGCAGCAAGCTCATGGTCCCGGCAGTCTACGGCGCCTTGACCCGTTCCGCGGAGGACATCGAACGGCCCTTGACAACGCGGGGGACCGGCGATCAGGCTCCGGGCGGGGGGATCGTTTCGCGAGACCCAGGCGACGCGTCGGCTGCCCTGCTGACGCGGCGCGGTCTTCGTGGACTGAACGGATGCGACTCCCCGCGTGACGGCGACCGTGCCGTGCGCGAAGGCAGTGCTGGTGGGAGGTCGGATCCGTGCCCAGTCGGCGGTTCGTCAGATCCTGGTCGGCGAGGCGACTCGTCGGGCTTTGTTCGGTGGCGCTCGTCGCCGCCACGCTCCCGGCCTCCGCGCTTGCGATCGGCGGGTCGGGCTCCATCAGTGGCACCGTCTTCGACGTGAACGGGGCCCCCGCCGCCGACGTCTGGGTGAGCGCCTGCAGCACAACGTGCGACTCCGCGGTGACGGCGGCGAATGGCACGTACGTCATCAACGGGCTCGGCGCGGGCACCTATCGGGTCGGGATCGAGGACCTCACCGGGCACGTCCCCGGGGGGTACGCGACCGCCAGCGGCTTGACCACCGCTGCGGCGGCCGCTGCGCTCGTCACGGTCGCCGGGGTGCCGGTCACCTTCGACGTCCACGCCCCGGCCGGGACGATCATCAGTGGTGTCATCACAGCGCAGGCCGGCGGTCCC
>JACQEF010000258.1 GCA_016200745.1 Chloroflexota bacterium
TGGAGCCGCTGCGCGTCTCGCTCGGCGTGACCGCGATCCTGTTCGTGATGCTGATCAACCTGCGCGGCATGCGCGAGAGCGGCACGGTCTTCGCCGCTCCGACCTACATCTTCCTGCTGTCGACGCTCGGGTTGATCGGGCTCGGGCTGCTCCAGACCGTCCTGGGCAGCCCGCCGCACGTGACCGGCGTGACGGCGGCGGTCGTCGCCCCCGAGTCCCTCGGCGCGCTCCTGCTGATGCGGGCCTTCGCCGACGGCTGCAGCGCGATCACCGGCGTGGAGGCGGTGTCCAACGGCGTGCCCGCCTTCAAGCCCCCCGAGTGGCGCAACGCTCGCACGACGCTCACGGCGATGGGCGTCCTGGTGGCGACGATGTTCCTTGGCCTGTCGTACCTGGCCGGCGTCACAGGCGCCACGCCGTCCGACCACGAGTCGATCGTGTCGCAGGTCGGGCGGGCGGTGTTCGGCACCGGGCCGATCTACTACGTGCTCCAGCTTGCGACGACCGGCCTGCTGATCCTGGCGGCGAACACGAGCTTCGCCGACTTCCCGCGTCTCTCGTCGATCCTCGCTCGGGACGGCTACATGCCGGCCCGGTTCGCGTTCCGCGGGGAGCGGCTCGCGTTCAGCGCTGGCGTCGTCGTGCTGGCCTTGATCGCCATCGCCGTCCTGGTCGCGTTCGGCGGCCTCGTGACCGCGCTGATCCCGCTGTATGCCATTGGCGTGTTCACATCGGTCACGCTGTCGCAGGCCGGCATGGTCCGCCACTGGCTTCGAAACCGGGACGCCGGGTGGCGGCGCAGCGCGGTCATCAACGGGGTCGGCGCGGTTGCCACGGCGATCGTGACCCTCATCTTCGCCGTGGCCAAGTTCGCGCTCGGGGCGTGGCTGATCATCCTGATCATTCCGATCCTGGTCGCCGCGATGGTCTTCGTCCATCGCCAGTACGAGCGCCGGCGGATCGAGGTCCACGTCCGGCCAGAGACCGTCATCGGGCCGCCCAGCCGTCCCCAGCGCGTGGTGATCCCCGTACCGGAGGTCACGCGCGACGTGGTGCAGGCCGTCAAGTTCGGGCGGACGATGTCGACCGACGTCACCGCCGTCCACGTGACGGACGACCTCGAGCGGGGCGAGGAGCTGCGCGAGCGATTCCAGCGCCAGGTCCCCGGGACGGGATTCGTCATCGTCGAGTCGCCGTTCCGGCAGCTCGTCCAACCGCTGATCCGCTATCTCGAATACGTCGCTGAGCGGAGCGCAGGCGAGATCGTCGTGGTGCTCCTCCCCGAGTACGTGCCGCGGCACTGGTGGGAGCGCCTGCTCTACAACGAGAACGCGCACCGGATCCGGGATGCGCTGCTCGGTCGTTCGAACGTCCTGGTGGCCGACGTCCCGTTCCGGCGCGACCTCTGACGCTAGGTTCGGGCGGTCCCGCCGTTCCCGGCCGACCGCACGATCCGTCGCGCGTCGCGCGTGGCGCGCAGGAAGCTCGTGAAATGCGCCCATGGCCGGATGTGGCTGGGCTCGCCGGCGTAGATCGTCCGGATCGGCACCCAGGCGATCGGCAGCCTCAGCGCGATCGCCCGGGCGATCATCTCGACCTCGAACTCGAACCCGGTTTCGCGGCTGTCGAGCAGCTCCGCGAGCAACGTCGAGCCGATCAGCCGGTAACCCGACTGGTTGTCCGGGATATCCCGTCCGACCGCGACCGAGATCGCCATCCGGCCGAGCGTGTTGGAGGCGCGACGAACCAGCGGCATCGCCTCGAAGTCGCGCCGGCCGATGACGAGCTGCGCCCCGGAGCGCTCGAATGTCTCGAGGAACGCCGGGATCTCGGCCGGGTCGTGCTGGCCGTCCCCGTCGAGCGTGACGACCGCGCCGGCGCCCTGCTCGAGCGCACGGGCAAACCCCACCCGCAGTGCCACGCCCTTGCCGGCGTTGGGGCGTTGCCGGATCACCGTCGCGCCGGCGGCCTCAGCTCGGGCGGCCGTCCCGTCGGTCGATCCGTCGTCGACGACGATCACCGGCAACTGGCGACGCGCGGCCGCCACGACCGCGGCGACCCGCGGGCCCTCCTGGTAGGCCGGGATGACAGCGAAGACGGGCCGGTCTGCCATCGCCAGACAGTACTCCGACCGTCGGGCGCCGATCGGCGGCGACGGCCGGCCGAACCGCCCCGTGCCGGAGGGCCCTTCGGCCCGACTCGACACGGGAATCTCCCCTGCCGCCGCCGCGGGCCCCTTCGATGGAGACCGTCAAGCCAGTCGTCCGGGCGGAGTGGCCCAGCACGAAGGGCCATTCGGCCCTCCGCTCAGGATGGGCTGGACGGCATCGTCATGGCGTTCGAACATGCCGGAAGACCGAATGCGTCTCAACAACCAGCGAGACGTCCTCCGGCGAGGAAGGGGAAGGCAGCATGTTGGCGCGATACAGGCAGTTCGTGGTTCCGCTGGCGATCGTCGCGGCCGGGGTCCTCTTCTACATGGAGAACCCGTGGTTCTTCCCCGCTGACGGGTCGACCGAGCGGCAGGTCGCGACCGTCGCGTTCTGGATCCTCGCGATCGCGGTCCTGGTGCTGATGTTCGAGGACCGGCATGCCGCCGATGCTCAAACGGTCGAAGTCGAAGGGCCGGCGTTCACCCGCTACCTCTTCAGCAACACGCGGGCAGGGCTCTTCTGGCTGCCGGTCCGGATCTTCCTCAGCTTCGAGTGGATCGGAGCCGCCGGGCCGCGCCTCCATCACGTTCGAGTGGTACCGCGGCTTCCTCCAGTTCCTCATCGACAACAACGCGCAGGGCTGGTTCGGCTGGCTGATCGTGCTCGGTGAGCTCGCCGTCGGCATCGGCCTCCTGGTCGGCGCGCTGGTCGGCATCGCCGCCTTCTTCGGCGCCCTCATGAACATGTCGTTCCTGCTGGCGGGCTCCGCCTCGGTCAACCCGATCCTGTTCACCTTCGAGGTCGGGCTCATGCTCGCCTGGAAGGTCGCGGGCTACTACGGCGTCGATCGCTGGCTGCTTCCGATGCTCGGGGTGCCGTGGCGCTCCAAGGTCGGCACCCGCGTCGGGCAACCCGGGCACGTTCCCGCGAGCTGACGCAGCGCGGCGCCCGGTCCGGGCACTGGCCGGGCACCGCTCAACCGCATTCCTCCTCAGAAGGGCCGGTCCCCCAACCGGCCCTTCTTCCCGTCCCGTGGCGGCGCGGCCGGGCGCTGTGCGGCCGGGAGACGTTCCCCAGGTCAGGCGACCTCGGTCTCGGTCATCTCGAAGGTCGCGCGCATCGGCACCTCCTCGACGAACAGGACGACGATCGCGCCGACGATCGCGCCGATGATCCCGACCCAGAAGCTCGAGGCGATCGCGATCGAGATCGAATCGTGGACGGCCGCCACGATCCCCGGGATGAGCGGCTGGACGAACGCCTGCTGCGCCGGTGGCGTTGCGGCCAGGATCCTGGTGCCTAGATCGCCGGTGCCGGCGATGTCGAAGTTGCCGCCGCTCGCGACTTGGCCGACGAACTGCGCCGGGACACCGGCCGTGGTCAGGCGCGCGGGCAGCTCGTCGGTGAGCCTGCTGGCGAAGATCGTGCCCGCGATCGTCAGGCCGACCGTGCCACCGATCTGCTGGAAGAACGTCAGGCTGCTGGTGGCGACCCCGACGAGCTGCGGCTGGACGGCGTTCTGGACGATCAACGTGAACACCGCGAACGACGGGCCGATGCCGAGGCCGGCGACGATCATCCACGCCCACAGGACCGGCCGGTCCGTCCCGGCCTCGAGATGGGTGAGCAGCCACAGGCCGATGCCGAGCAGGACCATCGACCCGAAGATGAGGATCCGGTACCGGTGCGTGCGCGCGACGATCTGGCCGGAGGCGGTGGCGCTCACGATCAGGGCCGCCAGCAGCGGCAGCAGGCTGTAGCCGGACTCGGTCGCGCTCGCTCCCTCGACGGCCTGGAAGTAGCGGGGCAGGAAGATGACCGCGCCGAAGAACCCGAAGGCGGCCATGAACATGGCGATGACCGACACCGTGAAAGCCCGGATCCGGAACAGCCCGAGATGGACGATCGGGTCCGCGACCCTGGATTCGACCCAGAGGAAGACGCCGAGCAGGGCGATCCCGAGGATCATCAACCCACCGACCTCCGGGTCAGCCCAGTCGCCCGTCTGCTTGTTGGTCAGCCCGACGAGGAATGGGCCGATCGCCGCGGCGAACACCGCGGCCCCGACGTAGTCGATGTTGCGCCCGGCCTCCGGGCGCTTGATCGCGGGCAGCAGGCGCCACAGGATCACGAGCGACACGGCGCCGATCGGCACGTTGACGAAGAAGATCCAGTGCCAGCTGAACTGGTCGGTGATGAACCCGCCGATCCCAGGACCCAGCAGCGACGACAGGCCGAAGACCGCTCCGAAGAAGCCGAGGTACTTGCCACGCTCGGCCGGCGTGTACAGGTCGGCGACCACGGCCAGCGAGACCGGAAAGACCGCGCCGCCGCCGAGACCCTGCAGGCCGCGGAACAGGATCAGCTGCCACATCTCCTGGCTCAGGCCGGCCAGGACCGACGACGCCAGGAACAGGATCACCGCGAAGATGATGATCGGGCGGCGGCCGAACAGATCGGACAGCTTGCCGTAGATCGGGCCGCTGATCGTCGAGGTCAGCAGATAGACCGTGACGACCCAGGTGTACAGGTCGTTGCCGTGGAGATCGGTGACGATCACCGGCAGGGCCGTGCCGACGACCGTCTGGTCGAGGGCGAACAGGAACAGCGCGAGCAGGATCGCGCCGAGGATCTCGAGCTTGGCGCGCGAGTCGAGGTGAACGGCGCGGTCTTCCGCGCCTTCGAGAGCCGTCATGCGAGCACTCCCCAGGGACGAGCGATCCGCGAGGGATCTGGGCGGGGCCTAGCTTATCGGCCGACGGCAATCGTGTCCTTCCCGGAACCCGCCGGTGCCGCGCCTACAGACGGACCGGAAGACCCGAATCGGCGGATCGATAGAGAGCCTCGATCGCCCGCGCCTGACCCATCGCGTCGGCCCGCCCGAGCAGCGTCGGGCGGTGCTCGCGGATGGCCGCGCTGACGTCCTCGAGCTCCAGCTGGTACGAGTCGGCGAAGCCGATCGGCGTCTCGACGCCGTCGCGGATGAGGATCGGGTCCGGGTCCGTCGGGAGCCAGGGGTTGGTCAAGCGGATCGTACCCTCGCTGCCGATCGCCTCCAGGCCACGGTGATCGGTCTCGAAGCTGGACATGATCTCGGCGATTGCGCCGCCCGGGAAGCGCAGCAGCGCGTTGAACCGCACGTCGACCCCGCTCGGCCCAAGGACCTGCGTGCCGAACACGAGCTCGGGCTCCTCGCCGGTCAGCAACCGGGCCCCCGAGACGCAGTACGTGCCAACGTCCATCAGCGAGCCCCCATCGAGGTCGGCACGGAGCCGGATGTCGTTCGGCCGATCGAGCACGAAGCTGAACGTGGCCCGGATCGTCTGGAGCTCGCCGATCTCGGGCAGCATCTCGACGATGGCGCGGGCCTGCGGGTGGTGCCTCCACATGAACGCCTCGCACAGGACCAGGCCCGCGTGCTCGGCGGCCTCGAAAGCCGCGGCCACGTCGGTGTGGCGCCGCGTGTACGGCTTCTCGCACAGGACGTGCTTGCCGGCCTGCAGCGCGCGCACCGTCCAGGGGTGGTGGAGCGAGTTCGGCAGCGAGATGTAGACCGCCTCGACGTCAGGGTCGGCGAGGAGCGCCTCGTAGGACCCGTGGGCGCGCGCGATGCCGTGCTCGCGGGCGTATTCGGCCGCCCGGTCAAGCGTGCGGCTGCCGACCGCCACGACGTCGACCGCGTCGGTTCGACGCGCACCGCGAAGGAGCGACCGCGTGATGCCGCCGGTCCCGAGGATGCCCCAGCGGACGGGCTCGTGCTGGCGAGGTGCGTTCATGGATCCTCCGGGCGGTCGGTGACGTGATGACAGCCTAGTGCAGCCGCCGGGCGGCCAGCAGCGACACGGCACCGGCGAGGCTCAGCAGGCCGGCCCCGAGCATCGCCGCGGCCAGCCCGACGCTTACCGACATGAACCCCATGATGGGCGGGTAGAGCGAGGAGCCGACCACCGAGGCGCCGGCCATGAAGCCGCCGACGGCCGCCGATCGATCCGGAAACCGATCGCCGGCGACGGCCACGATCATCGGGAACACGGGCCCGGAGGCGAAGCCGACCAGCCCGAACAGGAGGATCGACGCCCCGACCGACGGGACCAGCACCGCGGCGAAGGTCGCGATCCCCGCGGTGGTGATGGCGACGATCGTGAACTGCAGGTGATCGAAGCGGTCCGCGATCCGGGCCGAGATCAGCCGGCCCAGCGCCAGCCCCGCCCAGAACAGCGACAGCGCGCCCGTCGCGGTCCCGAGGGGCACAGTATCGAGGAAGCGGACGAGCCAGTTGGAGACGCCGATCTCGGCCGCCACGTAGCAGGCGATCGCCACCTCGAGCGTGAGCAGCGGCCAGGTGAAGGCGATCGGCGTGGCCCGCCGGGCCCCGACCTCGCGCGGGGCTGCCACGTGTCGTCCGTGCGGCAGGCGGGCGACCGCATAGAGGCCGGCCAGCGGGACGAACGCGGCGGCGGTGGCGATGACGATCCCCTGCCAGGCGACGCCCGCATCCACGAGCTGCCCCACGACCAGCGGCGAGGAGAGAGCGCCGATGCTGAAGAAGAGGTGGAGCGTGTTGAGCGCCCGTCCGCGCGCCGCCTGGTAGAGGTCGAGGATGAGCCCGTTGGAACCCCCGTCGAGCGCGCCGGCTCCCAGGCCAGCCGGCACGGCCGCCACGAGGGCGACGCCCCATGGCGGGACAAGCGCCACGATGGCAAGGCCGAGCCCGTGGGCCAGCGCCGCTGCGATCAGGATCCGGCGCCGCCCGATGCGCTCGGTGACCACGCCGCCGCCCAGCGAACCGACGGCGTAGGCGATGGCCCAGACGAGGTAGAAGGTCCCGATCCCGGCGTCGGTCTGACGGAAGTCGAGCTCGATCGAGCGGATGAGCGAGGGCACGAGCAGCCCGGACCACCCGATGAGGAGCAGGGTCAGGCAGCCGATGACGCCCGCGGCCCGCGGGCTGGCCAGCAGTCGGAGCACGGCCGAATCGTAGCGGTGCAGGACCCGCCCCTGCCGACTTACCGTGTGCCCGGGTCGCGTCGATCGCCAGCGACCTGGAAAGGATCGTCCCGTGCTCTTCCACATCAAGCAGACGCATGCGCCACAGGACTGCCCGTACGGCAAGGGCGGGTCGCGTTCGCTGTTCGACGCCAGTTCGACCGACGTCAAGGTTCGCGGCTACTGGCTCAGCTTCCCGCAGCACACGACCTACCTGGTCGTCGAGACGGATGCGATCGCCGCGCTCCAGAAGTTCCTGGCTCCGGGCGCCAAGGTGGCCACCTGCGAGATCACGCCTGTGAGCGACGAGCCGGCGCCGTGACGGCTTCGTAGGCCCGATTCGCGCCCAGACGGCCTTTGGCGCCCCCGGCAGGATTCGAACCTGCGACCTTCCGCTTAGAAGGCGGCTGCTCTGTCCACTGAGCTACGGGGACCCGATCACGGAGTCTACCGCGCTCAGATTGAACAGCCGCTCGCGAAATCCGCGAACCCCGTGTCGGCTCTAGCGGTAACTGAACAACCGCTTGGACCGAAAAGAAAACCTCGATCCTGCAGGCGACAAACGCGGTCGCCGGGTCGAGACTGGGGTCATGCATGACCACTTGCTCTTGGCGCCAACCGCGCTGGGAGACCCAACAATGCCAACCCGATTGACCGTCGTGAGGGCGGACGAACGAGTCGCGGTCCGCGACGACCTCGATGAGAACATCCTCGCCTTCACCCACCTGCTGGCCGCCGAACGCAAGGCCGCCAAGACCATCAAGCTCTACCGGACCGCCGCCGAGGACCTCGCCCGGTTCCTCCGCGACCACGGGCGCAACACCGCCGTCGCCGACATCACCCGCGACGACATGGAAGCCTTCCTCATCGACCTCCAGCACAGGACCACGCGTTACGGGACGCCCACGGCGCCCGCAACGCTGAACCAGACGTTCCGGTCGCTACAGGCGTTCTTCCTCTACCTCGTCAAGGACGAGGAAGTCACCGACACACCGCTGAAGAACATCGAGCGACCGACGATCCCCGACGTCCCGCCAGCGTTCCCGACCGCTGACGAAATGACGACGCTCCTGAGGGTCTGCGACGGCAAGGACTTCGCCGGACGCCGCGACAAGGCCATCCTCACGTTGTTCTACGACTCGGGTGTCAGGCTCGCCGAAATGACCGGCATCAAGATCGCGGACCTCGATCGCGACCTCCTGACCGTGTACGTCACGGGCAAGTTCGAGCGACCCCGGACCGTACCCTTCAGCGTCGATACCGTCCGAGTCATCGACCGCTACCTCAAAGTCCGAAAAGACCACCCATGGGCCAAGAGTCCCGCGCTCTGGATCGGCGAGCGTGGGGCTTTGACCCACGCCGGGATCACACTGATGGTCCGGCGCCGTGCCAGACAGGCAGGCGTTGACGGCATCCACCCCCACAGTTTTCGTCACGCCTACGCCGATGCCTACCTATCCGCTGGCGGCGAGGAAGGCGACCTCATGCGCAACGCCGGATGGAAAAGCCGGTCCATGGTTGATCGCTATGGCCGTGGCGCCGCCGCCGAGCGAGCCAGACGCAACTACCACAACTTCAGCCCGATGGCGCGGTTGCGCGGAGCGACGTAGAAAGTCGAATTCCTGCCCTTGCAGTTCCCCAATAGAGGTCTACATTGAACTTGTCAGGCAACGCGCCTGACCATCAGGAAGCTCAACAAGGAGGCACGCACCACGGCCTCTCCGTCGCAAGACGGGGACCCGGGTGCGTGCCTCTTCCTTTGTGGAGAAACGACCGTGAAGCCCGTACCAGCCGAACTGAACCTGACCCCGGACGAGGAACGCGCCGTCCAGCGCTACAGAGACCTCGTACAGCGACGAAGGCGGGAAGGGCTACTGCGTCGCCACTACAAGGCAATCGACGCCATGTACCCGGGACTCGACTCCGAAGCACGGCACGAGCTTGCCGACGCCATGTACCGGGCCGCCGACAAGGAGGCCAACATCGCCAGCTACGGCCAGCGGAAGTAGGCCCCCAGATGCCCGAGAACCCCAACTTTCAGGAACTCCGCGACCAGCGCGTCCGCGAGGCCCTGCGCGAGGTCATGCCAGACAAGACGGATGACCAGCTGGATCAAATCCACTTCGACGCGACCGTGCGCAAGGTCTCCCCAGCGGTCGGCAGGATCGTCTCCGACGCGATCATGGGCGCCGCAGCCGAAGACAAGGCCAACCGCGACGCAGCGCGCAACCGGACCGTCTTCTCCGACCTCATCCCCCTCGACGTGGACTGGTGCGATACCCCGTTCCCCATCGAGTGCCTGCCCGATTGGGCACACGACTACACGGCAGCCGCCGCCCGATCCTCTCAGGTGCCCGTCGAGATGGCCGCCACGACCTTCCTTGGCGCCCTGACGACCGTCACCCGGGGGAACGTGCTCGTGCGCGGTACCGACGACTACGTGGAGCCCGCCGTCCTCTGGCTGGCCCTCGTCGCCGCCTCTGGCGAGCGGAAGAGCCAGAACATGCGCCTGATGATGGGACCGGCCACCGCCGTCGAGGCCAAAGTCAACGCCGACCTCGCCATCCTGATCGCGCAGGACGCCGCGAAGCTCGAAGACCTGACCGCACAGGTGGCAGCCGCCCAGAACGCGCTGAAGTCCACGAAGCTGACCCCCGACGAGCGCCACGCCGCCGTCGCCGACCTCGCCGAGGCGACCACCCGACGCGACGCCTTCGCCCCAACCCTCCCGGTCCGCCTGCTGGCCGACGACGCGACGC
Source organism: Chloroflexota bacterium (assembly GCA_016200745.1). Lineage (GTDB taxonomy): Bacteria > Chloroflexota > Limnocylindria > Limnocylindrales > CSP1-4 > SPCO01. The sequence goes on from JACQEF010000258.1 coordinate 9,899, forward strand.
CTGAGGGCATCGTGTCCCTGCTCGCAGCCAACCACGAGGCCATCAGCATCGCCTCGACCGAGGGCAACCTGTTCTCGATCATGACCGGGCGATACAGCGAAAAGCCGTTCGTCGAGGCCCTGCTGAAGGCCCACAACGGCGACGAAATCCGGGTCGATCGACAGGGCCGCGAGGCCCAGTACGTCGCCAACCCCCGGCTCTCCATGACCATCGCTATCCAGCCATCGGTCCTCGCGGACATCGGCAAGAGCAAGACCCTCCGGGGCAACGGGTTCATCGCCCGCATCCTGCCGACCTACCCGAAGCCCATGGCCGGGCGACGGACGTACCGCAGCGACCCGATCCCGACAACTGTCCGCGACAACTACAACGCCCGCATGGAGGCCCTTGGTGAAGCCTTCATCTTCCTCCCGCAGCCACTCGAACTCGTCCTCTCCCCCGACGCGATTGCACAGGCTGAAATCCTGTTCAACCTCGTGGAGGAGCAGGTCGGACCCGCTGGCGACCTCGCCCACATGGCCGATTGGGCATCGAAACTGACCGGGGCAGCCACCCGCATCGCCGGACTGCTCCACGTGGCCGAACACGGCGCCAATAGGTCCGTCGTGATCGACGGCCCGACCATGGCGAACGCCTGCCGGATCGCTCTCTACTTCCTCGACCACGCCAAGGCAACCCACAACGTCATGTCGGGTCGGGAGAGCGCCGGGGACGCGCAGCAGGCCCTCGAATGGGCCAGAAAACAGGCCGAACCGACGTTCACTGTCTCCGAGTTCGCCCACGGCTCCGCGAGGTCATGGGACGAAGACCGCGTGAACGCCGCCCTCCAGACCCTCGTCAACCACGGCTACGCCCGGATCATGGACCCCAGCGAGTACATGAAGGGCAAGGGCCGCCCGTCGAGCCACAGGCTCGAACTCCGACCGACCTACGAGAACTAGGCCGATGACATCCGTGAACAGCCGATCTACCCGCGCCGGGAGTGATACCTGCATGGCAACCACTCACCGGGCAGGAGCGAGACTTGTTGGCATAAATGGCACGATTTCCATACGTCCAAAATCAGACTCCTTTCTTCATTCACGCTCACGCTCAGTGAGCGTGGACCAAATTTCAACCGCGCGCGCCCCGAATTCATACCAAATATGCCGAAAAGTCCCGACGCCCCGTCTGGCTCGTCTGGACAGAGAAAGACCCCGATCCCGGGACCAATCAGGATCGGGGCCTCTCGAATGCCGAGAACTTATCCCAATACGAATTGTCCCTCAAAACCCCTCGATTGCAACCTCAGAAAGGCTGGAAAATCCAGTGATCGCCGCCGCCCAGACCGTGAATATCTACATCCCCAGTTGCCCCAAGATGTGCTCCCTTCGCCCAGAGGCGATCGGAGAGGAGACGGCGTACAGGATCGCCGCCGCCTACCAGCCCGGCATCAGCGAGGCCCCCGCCAAGCGACTGGCCGAGCGCATCCTCGGTCGCCAAATCGCCCGCGCGACCTACCACCGCCACGTGGACCATCTGCGCCCGAGCAGGATCGTCTACCGGCCCGACTCCTACGACTACGATGACCGTGGCTCACAGCCCGAGACCAAGGAACTCGCGCTGACCGACCTGGCCACCCTCAACCACGAGACCCCGAACGCGGGCTGGGATCACGCCTACGACGCCGTGGCCGCCGCTGGCGCCGATTGGCTGGCCGTCTACGAGCGAGAACTCGGCGACCTCCAAGCCCTCGACGCCGCCGAGGTCTGGGCGAAGAAGACCATGGCCCTCTAGCTCGGGCGTCCGCCTCGGATCGTTCGATATCTTCCGGGGACGCGCCCAAAGACGACCCCCCATCTATCACTGCAAAAGGCGGTCACACCCAGTCCCACGGTCAAGCGTGGAGCCGGTCCCTGTGACCGCCTTTGACTGTCTGCCTGTCCGCTTCTGATCGTTCACCACGCGGCCACAGACCAACACCACACACACCCCTCGACACAAGCTCCCCCCGGCACCATCCGTACCCTCTCGCACTCACGCGCACACGAACTCTGGCACTCGACCCGGCGCTCTGCGCACGCGTGGCCCTCGTGCTTGCGAGCACGAGAAAGGCCACGCCGTGGTGGTCGCTCCTATGGAGTCGCTCCCCCACGAAGCAGCCCACGAGCTGGCATCGCTCCTGCGTCGCTCCGCCGCCGTGTGGGCTCGGCTCCGCCTCGCTCCTACTGCGCGCGCGACGGCAAGGCCGCATTACCAGTCGTCCCGGCAAGACGGGTGTTACGGCGGCGAGACGGTCGTTCGTCGGGTGGCCCCCAATGTCGTGGCACCGGGCGGTTCCACCCAGTCAGACGCAGTAGCCCGGGTCAGGCCCCAGTGAGACCCAGCAACCCGAAGTAGCACGGGCTTGGCGACGGGGCTGCCTGTCTGGGTTGGTAGGAAGAAAGAGGAGGGGATAGGCGACCACGCCGCTGCCGCGCAGTTGACGAGACGCCCTGAAGGCTTGGGGAGGGAGCAGCCAAGGGAGCCTGCTAGTTCGCAGGGCTCTCTCGTGGCCGCGCTGCGGGCGCGCGGACCACTCGCGATCGGCTAGCCGCGCCGATCGACGATGCAGGCAATGGCGCGCGGGAGCGCGCAGGCTTTCTGCCGCCTTCGGCGGGAGGTTCGGGAGGCTCAGCGCCTCCCGACGACCCTTGCTCGGGACTGCGCGGCGGATCGGCGCGAGTCCGCTGCCCGATGCAGCTGCGCGCTCGGGACAGCGGCGCCGATCTTCCTCTGAGGGTGGTCTTGCCTGCGCCATTGTCCGCTGGGGCGATTTGGGCTGTCCGCTGGGCGCGGCCATCCGCTCGCTCGATCAGGTGCGCCCCAATGGCGTGCGCTCGCACCCCCCGAGGGGACCCCCGCGATGCGCACGGCCTTGGGGCCAGTCAGTCATCCCGCACGACGGAGAAACCCAAATCGCCCATCGGTCAATCGCGGTGCAAGACACCCTCATGTCGAGGGTGACGCGAGTCGAGCGAAAGGGCAGCACCGTGAAGACAGGTCAGCGGATCAATCTCCATATCAAGGGCAACCCTGAGCCGATCCCCGGCATCGTGACCGGCGGTCCGATCCAGAGCACGTTCCAGAACCGAAACGGTCAGACGGTCGCCACGACGCTGCTCGAAGTCGTGACGTTCAGGAAGGTTCCCGAGGGCCGACCCGGTGCCGGGCTGGAGTCCTACCGGCGGACGATGGAGTCGTTGGGTTTCGTGTCCAAGCGGTTCACCAGCGTGCCTGGACTCGACGACCTGACGGCGCAGTCGCTCGAAGAGGAGATCGCAAAGTCGATCATCCGTTTCCAGAACGGCACGGTGGCTGCGCCAGTCGAGGCCGCCGCGTAGCTGGTTCCGCTCCCGGGTCTGCTTCGGCAGGCTCGGGAGCTTTCTCGCAAGGGTGGCTGCCGCCCCCCTTCCGAACCCCCTGCTGCCGCCTACGCCGGGCCGCTTCGCCCAGTGGCGCAGCGCGTGTCGGCAGGTCTCGACGAAAGGACCCAACGATGCCCGAGCTTGACCCTCGATCGGGAATTGCAGTTCACCGGGTGGCCAGCCCGATGACTGCGTACGCCGACAGCCTCATGTGTCCGGACTGCGGCCACGCCTTCGAGTTGACGACCGAGGGCGAGACCTATCGGATTACCGGACCCGCCGACGTAGCGGACCGCCTGATTGCGAGGTATGGCTCCCTCGAACAGGAACACCTCGTCGTCCTCAGTTTGACGACGAAGAACACGGTCAAGGACGAGACCGTCGTCTACGTCGGCAACGTGTCGGCGGCCCTGGTCAGGGTGGGCGAGCTGTTCACCGAGCCGATCCGGCAGCGCGCGGCAGCGATCCTGCTCGCACACAACCACCCGAGCGGCGACCCGACGCCGAGCCCGGACGACCTCCACCTCACGGCCGAGGTCCTGGCAGCCGCCCGGCTACTCGATATCGACCTGCTCGACCACATCGTGATCGGGCGCTCGTCCTACGCGTCACTACGCGAACGTGGCGTGGCCTTCGATCGACGGATGACCTGATCCAGAGCCGGTTCAACGTGGAGCCCCTTGGCCATGCCTTCGGCCCGAACGGGCCTAACTCGTGGCGAGGATCTCCACGAGATCATGGAAGTCAGCGAGACGCCGCTGGGTGACCAACTCGTTTAGGACTTCCGACTGTAGCGTGTTTCCGACCACCCCTATGGCGGCTGTGAGTTCGTCGAGGGCGACGTGGTAAACAGCGTCGACCTCGCCTGTGCCCCGAGCGATCGCGGCCAACCGGCTAGGCAGGGGCTCGGCCGTAACCGTGACGATGTGCGGCTGTCGGCCTCGCCGGGTCCGAGTCAGGATCACGCCTTCGTGCCTGATGTTCTGGACACGATCCGATCGAATGGTCCATTTGCAGGAGATGGCGGCATGGAGAACGGGCGCCGTGCTTCCCGCCATCGGCAACCCCACCGTCACGTCGGGCGCAATCAAATAGTCGCGCCCGATCTCCGTCCTGAGCGTTGGGCTAGAGACGACAAGCTCATCGAGCCGCGCCAAATGCTGGTACTGCTGAAAGTCTGTGACGATGTGGCGACGGTCAACGTCCCAGACCCGCGTCGGGTCGAGTCGAGGCAGTTCCGCTGCCAGATAGTCTTTGACACCCACCTCCAGCGCTCGACCCGCGTCGAACTTGTCCGGCACCGTCCTCGTGACCCCAAGAATGCGATGGATTTCCACCGCGATGTCGATGCTCTGAGGGTTGGCGATATCTGCACAGTTGGGGACGCCGCCCCTCAAACCCAAGATGCCGAGCATGAACGTGGGCGCTGGCACGCTCGCTAGCCTCGATGCGCCAGTGTGTCCGCGACCGCCCTCGCAACCGCCGCGGCCAACCTTGGCGGGACCGCGTTTCCGATTTGACGGGCCACGTCGATCTTGCTTCCCTCGAAGACGAAGTCATCCGCGAACGTCTGGAGCCGCGCCGCCTCCCGATGGG
>JACQEF010000259.1 GCA_016200745.1 Chloroflexota bacterium
ACGGAGGGCTGTCGATGCTCGGCGATCACCTCGTGTTCCCGATCGTGCTGTCGAAGGATCTGGCGGCGAGCCGCGCCTTCTACCACGACACGCTCGGGCTCGAGATCCTGCGCGAAGACGAGGAGCGGATCATCTTCCGCTGCGGCGGCGGATCCCAGCTGTCGGTCACGCTCAGCACGGTCGGCACCGCCGACACGCAGACCCAGCTGGCCTGGCGCGCGCCGGACCTGCAGGCGGAGCTCGAGGACCTGCGCGGCCGCGGCGTCCCGATCCAGGAATACGACCTGCCCGACCCGAAGACCGAGGGCGGGATCGCCGACATGGGCTTCGCCTGGGCGGCCTGGATCATCGATCCGAGCCAGAACGTGCTGGCGATCATCCAGCCCAAGCCACCCGGCGCACCAACCGTGAGCGCCACCGTCGGCTGACGGCCGCAGGGGGCCCTCGGGTCAGCCGGCGGCGCGACCTCGCCCGTCGGGGTTGGTCGGCCGTCCTGTGCTCGCCCGATCGGCCACGGGCCCGCTGCCGAGCTCCATGGTCGCGTCCGCCTCGGACGCCATCGTCCGCGTCGCCGGGGCGCTGGCTCGCGAGGCGCGCCGTCGATGATCGTCGGGCGTTGCGGCCCGATCGCGGAGGCGGCGGTCGCCGTCCATGGGCCGCTCGCCCAACGCCAGCATCGCCGGGTCCGGCGCGGGTGCGGCCGACCCGAACAGGTCGCAGAACAGCGTGACCAGCTCGGGATCGAACTGCGTCCCCGCGTGGCGGCGAAGCTCGTCGAGCGCGGCATCGTGGCTGATGGCCGGCTTGTGCGGCCGGTCGTTGACCATCGCGTCGTACGCGTCGGCGATCGCGACGATTCGCGCACCGAGCGGGATCTCGGTACCGCGCAGCCCGTAGGGGTAGCCGTGGCCGGCGAACCGCTCGTGGTGATGGAGGATGATCGGGATGGCGTCCTTGAGCGCGGCCGCCTGCTCGAGGATGACCTGTCCGATCCGGGGATGCTGGACGACGCTCCGCCACTCGGCCGACGTGAGCGGCGAGCGCTTGTCGAGGATTTCCTCGGGCAGCGCCAGCTTGCCGACGTCATGGAGCATGGCCGCGACGCGGATGCGCTCGATCTCGGCGTCGGGTAGCTGCATCGTCCGCGCCATCGACTCGACGATCGTCGTGATGACCGCGGACGGCCGCCCCCGGTAGTGGGGAAGCGACGCCACGACCTCGAGCAGCGCGGCGGTCGCCGCCTCGCGCGCCCGGCGCCCGATGTCGACCGCCCGAGCCCGGCCGGCGTTCGAGATCGGTGCCCGGGGCACGCGAGCGTCGTCGTTCGGCTCGGCGAAGACGTAGGTCTGGTTCCGGCCGAGCGACTTCGCCGAGTACATCGCGGCGTCGGCGTCGCGGACCAGCGCCTCCATCCGCAGCTGGTCCCCGAATCCGCCGACGATGCCGATCGAGATCGTGACCGACAGGGTCTGCCCGGCGTCGATGGCGAACCGCTCCCGCTCGACCAGCGAGCGCAGCTTCTCGGCCAGGACGGCGCCCTCCTCGACCGCGGTCTCGGTCAGGATCAGCATGAATTCCTCGCCGCCGTACCGGCCGAGCAGGTCGCTCGCCCGGAGATTGGCCGACAGCACCTGGGCGACTCCCCGCAGCACGACATCGCCGGCGCCGTGACCGTAGGTGTCGTTGACGACCTTGAAATGATCGATGTCGACGAACGCGACCGACAGCGGCCGGTCGTAACGCGACGCGCGCTCGACTTCGGCGAAGAGCTCGGAGAGGAGCGCCTGGCGGTTGAAGACGCCGGTCAGCCGGTCGATCGTGGCCCGGTCGTAGGTGTCGGCAAGCGAGACCGAGATACGGTTGATCGCGCTCGCCAGCCGTCGCTCGAGGCGGCCGCCCGCGTTCGTCGACACCCCCACGGTGTAGTCGCCGTCCGCGATCCGCTCGGCGGCCTTGACCAGTCGACGCTGCCGCACGTTGGCCCAAAGCTGCATCACCCCGAGCGTCAGGCACACGCCGATCGTGGCCACGGCCAGCGCGGCGAGGACGGAGCGCTCGTCGTCGCCCAGCCACGCCAGGGTGGCCGGCCGGCCCAACAGCAGGATCCCGAGCACGACCGGAGCCGCGAGCGCCAGGAATCCGAGGAGGCGCATCACCGGTAAAGGCTAGACGGGCACGCCCCCGGCCCGGCTCGCCTGAAGGTACCGACCGCCGGAGGCCGGTCGTACCGCGCGGTCGGCCCCGCGGGCGCACCGGGCCGCCGGGCAGCGTTTCGGGGGGAAGACGCCCTGCTATACTCCAGCCTCCTCGAGCAGGCGGGCCCGGCCCGCGGACCAGGAGGTCAGCGATCGCGCTTGCAAGGCGCATCGGTCGTCCCGTGAGGCGCCCGAGCGGCCGGACAACGATGATCCGTCGGAGCGACGACGGCGCCACGCGGGAGACGTCTACCCGGGTCCCACCCCTTTCGGGGAGGGGCCTTTTCATTTGGACGCAACCGCTGGAGCGGCCGATGGCTGCGTTGTCGGCTCTGCTCCCTCGCTCACGCACCTCAGGGTGCGCTCGCTCACGTGCTCGCCTCCGCCTTGCCCTCGGCCGCCCTGCGGCCGCGGGCGTCAAGACGATCCGGACGGCCAGCCTATCGATGTCGGCGGGGTGGCGCTGATGCCTGCGACCGTGATCGTCGGGCTGCAGTGGGGCGACGAAGGCAAGGGAAAGATGACCGACTTCCTTGCCGAGCAGGTCGCGATGGTCGTCCGTTACCAGGGGGGCGACAACGCCGGACACACCGTGGTCAAGGGCGACGAGGTGTTCAAGCTCCGGCTGACCCCGTCGGGCGTGCTCTACCCGCACATCACGTCCGTGATCGGCAATGGCGTCGTCGTCAACCCGCTGACGCTGATCGACGAGCTCGACATGCTCGCCTCGCGCGGCATCGACGTCTCGCGCGTGCGCGTGAGCCGCAGCGCCCACGTGATCATGCCGTACCACGTGGCGCTCGATCTCGGCAACGAGGCGCGCCTTGCGGAGGCCAAGGTCGGGACGACGGGGCGGGGGATCGGACCGGCCTACGGCGACCGGGCCTGGCGGGTCGGTCTGCGGATGGAGGACCTGCTCGATCCCGTCATGCTCCGCGAGCGCCTCGCGCGCGTGCTGCCGGACAAGAACCTGCTGCTCGGATCGATGGGCGGCG
>JACQEF010000260.1 GCA_016200745.1 Chloroflexota bacterium
AAGGTTCCGATCCAGCGGATCGTCGACACCGTGTCGGGCTACTTCACCCCGCTCGTGCTCATCCTGTCGGTCGCGGGCTTCGTCATCTGGTATGACTTCGGACCGGCGCCCGCGTTCGCGTATGCCGTGATCGTGGCCGTCACGACCCTCATCATCGCCTGCCCGTGCGCGCTCGGCATGGCCACGCCGATGGCCCTTACGACCGGTGTCGGCCTGGCGGCGACGCACGGCATCCTGATCCGCTCGGGCGACGCGCTGCAGGCCGCCAAGAAGCTCGACACGGTCGTCCTCGACAAGACCGGCACGATCACGCTCGGCAAGCCGGCCGTCACCGACATCGTCACGGCTGACGGGTTCGAGATCGACGCGGTGCTCGCCATGGCGGCCGCCGCGGAGCACGATTCGGAGCATCCTCTCGCGGCAGCGATCGTCGAGGGCGCTACCGAACGCGGTCTGACCGCTCTCGTTCCGACCGCCTTCGAAGCGGTACCCGGGTTCGGTATCCGGGCCACCCTCGGCGACCGCGTCGTCCTGGCGGGCAAGCGTGCGTTCCTCGAGGACGCCGGCATCGACGCGTCGGCGCTCGAGGGCGATGCCGCCCGTCTCGCTGACGAAGGCAAGACACCGGTCTTCGTCGCGTTCGACGACCGCGCCGCGGGCGTCATCGCGATCGCCGATCCGGTCAAGCCCGACTCGGTCGAGGCCATCCGTTCCCTCCGCAAGCTCGGCCTCCAGGTCGTGATGATCACCGGCGACAACCGCCGCACGGCGGACGCGATCGCGCGCACCGTTGGGATCGACCGGGTCCTCGCCGAGGTTCTGCCCCAGGACAAGGCCAATGAGGTCCACAAGCTCCAGCTCGAGGGCCGCACGGTGGCCATGGTCGGCGACGGAATCAACGACGCGCCGGCACTTGCCCGGGCGGACGTCGGCTTCGCCATCGGGACCGGCACCGACGTCGCCATCGAAGCCTCGGACATCACGCTCATCAGCGGCAGCCTGCGCGGGGTCGTGTCGGCGATCGCGATCAGCCGGGCGACGATGCGCAACGTCTACCAGAACCTGTTCGGGGCGTTCGTCTACAACGGGCTCGGGTTGCCGGTGGCGCTCGGCGTCCTGTACCCGTTCATCGGATTGCTGCTCAGCCCGATCCTCGCCGCATTGGCGATGTCGTTCAGTTCGGTGACAGTCATCAGCAACGCCAATCGGCTCAAGCGCTTCAAGCTCACGGAGGTGACGGCATGACGCCGGACCGGATTCTCATCACCCTCGGCGGCGTCGCGACCGTCGCCTTCATTGCCTGGTTCTTCTGGCTCAAGCGGACGCCGGGCGTCAAGGCGTCGGTCGTGTCCGACGGCTACCAGGAGCAGATGATCCTGGTCAAGGGCGGCTACACCCACGACACGATCCGGGTTGCCGCCGGGCGGCCCGTCCGGCTCCTGTTCCGCCGCGAGGAGACCGCTGCCTGCTCGGAACAGGTCGTCATTCCCGATTACGGCAAGTCGGCGCCGCTGCCGACCGGGACCGTCGTCCCGGTCGAGTTCCAGGCCGGCGACCCAGGCGAGCATGCGTTCACCTGCCAGATGGGGATGCTCCGCGGTCGGATCGTCGTCGAGGCCGGCTGAAGGACGACGCCACGGCTCGCGCTCCACGGTCGGCGATGAGAGCTCGCCGGCCAGCACGCCTGGGGCCGCGAGCCGGCGAACCGATCACCGTCTCGCCCCCAGGTCGCGAGCCGACTCTGGTGACGGCCACGCTCTCGACGACCTGGCCCTGGCCAGGTCGTCAACTCGGTGCCCACGGTCTCGCAGTCCGAACGGAACCCTGGCTCAGGCTCATGAGCCATGCCCGGCTGGTGCCCAGGTCCGTCAGCCGGTTTCATCAGTTGCCTTTGCCCTCGCCAAGCGCCGTCGCGCGGACGAGGCATGAGGTGAGCGCGTGGCATTGTCCGTGACGATCGCCTCGCCCAGGCGCAGTCTCTCGCGAACCCGCTCGTCGACGAGTTGGCAGCGGTTGTAGCGACCCTCGCGTTGTCGGCGACGATCCGGCCTTGACGCGCCGACCGGTGTCGCCATCTGGGAGCGGTGCTGGCGGCCGATGACGTCTCCTGCTGCCCAGACGCGAGGCTGGCTGGTGCGCAGCTGGCCCGGACGACGCGTCCCGCCCCGGCGCAGCGACCCGTGGCCACCGGCCGCAAGGCAGGCCCGGGTCACGCGTGTGATCAGCAGGGCGAATGCGATCCTTCGGCCCCATCGCCGTCTCTCGTCCTCGTCGGTTACACTCGCCGCCGAAGGGGAGTAGTCCGGCCGTCTCGGCGGCCAGGGGAGATCGACACACTGGCTTCGGCCCGGTCCCCCACCTCCTCCCCGGAGGCGGATGAGACCTTCGACCAGTCATGCTGGTCGAGGTCTCGCCGCGCGCGACACCTCGGCGCGAAGGAGGTGTCGGCGATGTGGAGCAAGCTGGGAACCACGGCGGCGTTCGCGCTGCCAGCCATCATCCTGCGGGTCCTCGGCATCGAGATCCCGCCGGGGCTCACGGTGCTCGTCTATGGCGCCGGCGTCGTGGCCGCCGCGGTGCTGCTCTCGTGGGCCGCGGAGGCTGCCCAGGTCGACATTTCGGGCAGTCTCGCGATCGCGATCCTGGCCCTGATCGCGGTCCTGCCCGAGTACGCGGTCGACCTGTACTTCAGCTTCACCGCCGGCTCGAACCCCGAGTACGCACAGTTCGCCGCCGCGAACATGACGGGCTCCAACCGGCTGCTCATCGGCATCGGCTGGCCGGTGGTGGCGTTCGTCGGGTTCTGGGCGCTACGGCGAGCACGGGGCCGCAAGGTGCCGATGGACCCGACGGTCGCGAATGCGCCCGGCGACGCTACGGCCACCGGCTACGCGGTCGTGCTGCCCCCCCGCAACCGGGTCGAGCTCGCCTTCCTTGCGATCGCGAGCGCGTACGCGTTCCTGATCCCGCTCACGCGTTCGATCGCCTGGTACGACGCGGTGGTTCTTCTCGCGCTGTTCGGCGCGTACCTGTGGCGGGTGACCCGGGAGGGTCGCGGCGAGCCCGAGCTGATTGGGGTGGCTGCCGACATCGCCCGCCTGCCTCGGAGCCGTCGTCGGGCCCTGGTCGCCTCTCTCTTCGTCGCGGCTGCCCTCATCGTGGTCGCGGCAGCGAAGCCCTTCGCCGATGGCCTGGTGGTGTCGGGCGAGGCGCTGGGTATCGACCAGTTCCTCCTCGTCCAGTGGCTTGCTCCGCTGTCGTCGGAGGCGCCCGAGCTGATCGTCGCCACGATCTTCGCCTGGCGGCTGCGGGCCGACGAGGGCTTGGGCATGCTCCTCTCCGCGAAGGTCAACCAATGGACGCTTCTCGTGGGGAGCCTGTGGGTCGCCTACGCGCTGGGCGGGGGCGCGGGGGCGCCGCTGCCCCTCGACGACCGCCAGACCGAGGAATTCCTCCTGACGAGCGCCCAGGCGCTCCTCGCGTTTGCCGTGCTGGCCGACCTGCGCTTCGGTCTCCGGGAGGCCGTAGCGATCTTCGCCCTGTTCGTGCTCCAGTTCCCGTTCCCGACGACCGAGGTGCGGCTCGTCTTCTCGGTCGTCTACATCCTCGTGGCCGCGGGGCTGCTCGTGTCCAGGCGTCGCTGTCTGCCGCCGACATTCGCGAGCATCGGTCGCTGGAGGACCTCGGACGGTGCAGGGCCTCAGGCCGCAGCCTTCGACTGAGCGGGAGCCCTCGAGCACGCGGGGGTCGACCGTCCCGCGCTGAGCAGCCGACGATCGGCATGCCGGCCCCGGGATGCCCGGCGTCCCAATGAGCCGGGCGAACGGGAGCCGATGAGCGCAGCCCAGATCGCCCTGCTCGCCTGATCGCGAGCACACGACTCCTGGTGCACGCCATCTACGAACGGATCACGGTCGCGGGCCCCGAGATCGTCGGTGTCCGGCTGACGCAGGCGGCCTACGCCCACGGATTCGCGCTCGCGCTGCCCGAAAAGGTTGTACTGGCGCGCCCGACAGGTGTCGGGCGCGCGTTAGCAACCTGCGAGATCCCGATCGAGGGGCGCGATGAGTGGCTCGCCGCGGCGAGGCGGCTGGCGTGAGACAACGACCTTCGGCCCGGGCGACCGAGCGGGAGCTCGTGGTCGTCGCCGCGGTCCTGGAGGCGGGGTCGGAGAAGGCTGCCGCCCACCAGCTCGGTCTCTCGCACTCCACCGTGAAGCACCACTTGGCGAACGCGCGAGCCAAGGCGGGAGTGGAGACCACCGCGCAGCTGGTGTGGATCCTCGGGCCGCGGCTGCCGGAGCCGGAGGGCGGACCGCCGACGCACGAATAGACACCTGCCCGACGTGCTCCTGGCCGCCACGGTGTACCCGCAGTGCTTGGCAACCTGGCCAGCATTCGTGGCGTCTACGTTCGTGCGCTGGCCGAGCCTGAGGACGCGCGGATCGTGCTCGCGGTCTCTCGGGTGCGCGTCTCGGTCCCGCACCGGGCGAAGCCTTCCCCGACAATGCGGGGGCTGACGAAGGGACGTGCCAGAAAGATGCGGACTGCGAAGTCAGAGCGAGCGCGAGCGGTGTCCGGCAGCGGGCCACCGCCAACATCGCATGTGGCCTTCGTGCTCCTCGGCCGATCCGCTGGGTTAGCTATCGGAGCTCTGTTCGCCATCGCCGTCACGGGATGCGGTGCGAAGCCGACGCCTGTCACGCCCACGATGGAGGCGCCGGTCAGCACCCAGCAGCCAACATTCGCCACGCCACATCCCGCTTCGTTGGCGATGGACGCCACTGGCCTCGGCCCGTGCACAGAGCCGTGGTACATGACGTGCAACTACGGGATCCGCGTCGAAGGCCCGGGCGGCTACGACCACCGCGGCAACTTCGCGTGGGACGAGGGTCGGCCCGCGACTGGGCAGCTGGAGCATGGCCCGGCTGGCCCGGTGCCGTCGAAGGGGATCTGGGGCGACGTCCCGGCGACGCTCGGACCTGGCGTCTGGACGATCAGCTTCCGCCTCTGGTACGGCTCTGACGCTGTCAGCTTCAATCCGGTCCCTGGCGGCACACCGCGCTACGCCCAGGAGGACCCGTTCACGGCAGCCTGTTCGACGGACGTCGACACGGCTTTGGTGGCAAGCGCCACGCTTCACGTCGCGTTCCACGGGGATTCCTGCACGATCGTGACAGAGACCGTTCGGCGGTAGCCAGGTTGCCGGCTCCGTCGCGCGGACGGCTGGCGCCGACCGGCGTCGGAACCGACCGAGCGCACTTGACGTCGAGGGGTGTGCGCAGGAGCCTCGACGCGCCAATCGCTTTCCATCGGCGAGGGGGACTGGGCAGTGCATCGGATGCTGTGGTTGACCGCGGCGGCCGTCGCCGTCGTCGTGTCTGCTTGTTCCGCGGCACCGGCACCCACGCCGAGCACCGCCCCCACCTCTGCGATGGGCGTCGGAACGAGCGCCCAGGCGGAGGGCACGAACGGCGCCCCGCCCGACGCGACGTTCCCATCGGAAGTCGCGGGCATGCCGGTGATCAGCGTCGCCAGCGCCGACGAGCTGCTGCGGTCAGGCAAGCTCGACGGCCAGGCCGTCGCGGTGGCCGGCTACTACGACCAGGTCACCCCGTCGTGCCCCTACCCCGGCCGGTA
>JACQEF010000253.1 GCA_016200745.1 Chloroflexota bacterium
ACGACAAGAATCTGACCTGCGCGGACTGTTCACAGGAATTCGTGTTCACCGCGTCGGAGCAGGATTTCTACTCGCAGCGTGGCTTCACCGAGCCGCGCCGCTGCCCGTCCTGCCGAGCCAGCCGCAAGGCCGCTCGCAACAGCGAAGGCGGCGGCTCCGGTGGCTACAGCTCCGGTGGTGGCTACTCGAGCGGTGGCTATTCCAGCGGTGCCGGCAGCTACGGTGGCTCCAGCTACGGCGAGCGAGATCGCGGACCCCGCGAGATGTTCGCGGCCACCTGCTCGTCCTGCGGCAAGGAAGCCCAGGTCCCGTTCCGTCCGACCAGCGGCAAGCCCGTCTACTGCAGCGATTGCTTCCGGAGCCAGCGGGGCTAGTCCCACCCTCAGGCTGGCCGATTGACGGGCAGCCTGATCGCCTTCGCGAAACCGACCCGAGTCGTCAGTCGACTCGGGTCGCTTGATTCCCGGGTGTGCGTCCGGTCACCACATTTGCAGGCTCTACGGGCCACCCGGTATGGGACTTTCGTACCGGTTCGCGATACGCTCCGGCCTCGCACGATTCGGGCCGGGTATCCGGCCCATCACAGATCCGAGGAACTCCATGGCCATCGACGAAGAGCACGTCGCCCATCCGCGCCTGTACGGCGCGCCGGCGTATGCGCGTCCGCCCGCGGCGGTCGCCCCGACACCCCTGCCCCTCGACCCCGACGACCTGCCGATCGCGGCCGCGCAGACGCCGGCCGAGCAGGCATTGGCCGAGACGCTGGTGGGCCGCTCCTACCAGTCGGTCAGTCCGGTGCGGAGAGTCAGCCAGGAAGAGCCGCGGCTCGAACCGAGGCCGCTGCTGCTCCGGGCCCTCGCCGGCCGGATCCTGCGCCGGGCCTCGTAGCCGTTCGCCTCGCCGCGGCGGCGAAGCAACGCGAAGGCGGGAGCCGGCTCAGGCCGGCTTCTTGGGCTTCTTCGGCTTCGGTGGCCGCTTCGGCGTCTTGTCACCCATGCGTGATGGCCTCCTGAAGGTCGATCCACCGTGCCCGACGTCGACGCGGACGGCGGCGATGCGCGTCAGGGTACGACGTTTCGGCGCCGACGTTTCGTGCCCGCAGGACTGGGCCGGGCTCGTGTTGCAGAGCCGTGTCAGCTCGTTCCGGGGGCGATCCACGAGGCGATTCGGGTCGTAGGATCTGGCGACAAACGCCAGCGTTGCACGCGATTGGAGGTCTATCATGTGCCTGACCTGTGGATGCATGCAGGCTCACCTGGAGATGGGCGAAGCCAACATCACCTATGAGGACGTCAAGCGTGCCGCCGACGCGAACGGGAAGACCGTCGACGAGACGCTCGACCTGATCGCCCGAACCGCGCAGGTGGACCGCGGCGACCACCCCGACGAGTATTCGGCCTCGTGACCCAACGTCCCCGTAGGCGACGCCGGGCATCGAGCTGCGGGTGGTGAGCGATCAGGCGTCGGTCAGCCGGTAGACGGACCCGCTGCCGTCGGTGAGGTAGAGCTCGCCCGCACGGTCCTGCCCGAACGACGTGATCAGCGCGTCGGTGTCCAGCGCGAGCCGGGGTGCGCTGCCGCGTGCCGCCCCACGATCCACGTACCAGATCTCGCCCGAGCAGTAGTCCGCGAACAGGTAGGCGCCGACCAGGTCCGGGTACTTCGCGCCGCGGTAGACGAAGCCGCCGGTGATCGAGCACCGGCCATTGGCGTGGCGGTACTCGGTCAACGGCGGCGTCTTGCCCGTCCGCGAGCAGCCGGATGGCGGCGCGTAGCAGTGGCTCGCCTCCATCGTCCGCCAGCCGAAGTTGAGGCCGCGTCCCGCGTTCCGGCCATGGGTCGCGGGGGCCCGGTCGACCTCCTCCCAGGTGTCCTGCCCCACGTCGCCGATCCACAGGTCGCCGGTCGCCCGGTCGAACGACCAGCGCCAGGGGTTGCGGAGGCCGTAAGCCCAGATCTGGTCGAGACCTGCGCGGCCGACGAACGGATTGGACCCGGGGATGCCGTACGGCAGCGTGCCGGTTCGCCGGTCGACGTCGATGCGGAGGAGCTTGCCGAGCAGGGTCCCCAGGTCCTGCGCCCGGTTGCCGGGGTCGCCGGCGCTCCCGCCATCGCCGAAGCCGATGTACAAGTAGCCGTCGGGGCCGAAGACGATGTTCCCGCCATTGTGATTGGCGTACGGCTGGCGGAGCCGGAGCAGTGTCCGGCCGCTTGCGCCGTCGACCCGATCCGGGTTCGAGGACGAGACCCGGTACTCGCGGATGATGCTCGTGCCGGCGCGGTCGGTGTAGCTGACATAGAGCTTGCCGTTCGACCGGTAGGCCGGATGGAAGGCCAGCCCGAGCAGGCCCTGCTCGTTGCCGCCGGAAACCGACGCGCCCAGGTCGAGGAACGGCGCGGGCAACACCTTGCCGGCCTTGATGATCCGGATCGCGCCGGTCTGCTCCACCACGAACAGGCGGCCCGACCCGTCGCCGGCATCGGCGACCAGCAGCGGCTTCGACAGCCCGGTGGCGATCCGGCTCAGGTCCAGGTGGATCCGCGCCGGAACGACGGCGGCCGAGGCGGCCGAGGCGGCCGGCGCGGCCGGCCCGACGAGGAGGGCGATCAGCAGAGCGGCGGCGGCGTGTCGGGTGATGGGCGGCATCGCGGAATCCTACGTCACGGGAACGTCTACGGATCGTCACGCCCCCGTGACCGGGTTCGGCGACCGGCGCCTACGCGCACTGCTCGGGAGCGTCCCGTTCAACGCAGCGACCGGGCTCCGGCCGTTCGACGCGCGGCTCGATCCGACTGACGTCTGTTCGTTCGCCCTGCGCGGCACCGCTCGGGGCGACTACGCTGGCGCGGTCGACCCGCCGGACCGGACACCAGGACCGGCGTCGGCCCGCACGGAGCGCACCGGTGCCGCAATCCGATTTCCCGCTCGACGAGCTGCGCCGGTACCGCCCGACCGTTGCCGTCCCCGCCGACCTGGGCCCGTTCTGGGCCGACACGCTGGCCGACGCACGCCGCCACCCGCTGGCCGCGACGTTCGAACCGATCGACAACGGACTGCGCGTCATCACCTCGCTCGACGTGACCTTCGCCGGCTTCGGCGGCTCGCCGATCCGGGCCTGGCTCCATCTGCCGGCTGATCGTCCGGGCCCGATCCCGGCCGTGGTCGAGTACATCGGCTATGGCGGTGGCCGCGGCCTGGCGCACGAGCGGTTCCTGTGGGCGGCGGCCGGCTACGCGCACTTCGTCATGGACACCCGAGGTCAGGGGTCAACCTGGGCCATCGGTGACACCCCGGATCCCGAGGCCGGCGGCGCCCCGTTCCACCCGGGCTTCATGACCCAGGGCATCCTCGATCCGTCGACCTACTACTACCGGCGCGTCTTCACCGACGCCGTTCGGGCCATCGAGGCGGTCCGGTCGCACCCGGCGGTCGATCCGGCCCGGATCGCCGTGACCGGTGGCAGCCAGGGCGGCGGGATCACCATCGCCGCGGCGGCGCTCGAGCCGGGCGTCGCGGCGGCCCTGCCGGACGTGCCGTTCCTGAGCGACTTCCAGCGCGCCATCACCTTCGCCGACACCGACCCGTACGCCGAGATCGTCCGCTACCTGAAGGCGCATCGCGATCACGTCGAGCGGGTGCTCGGCACGCTCGCCTACTTCGACGCTGCGGTCCTCGGCCGGCGAGCGTCCGCGCCGGCGCTCTTCTCGGTCGGCCTGATGGATGCGATCTGTCCGCCGTCGACCGTCTACGCGGCGTTCAACGCCTACGGCGGTCCGAAGGAGATCCGGGAATACCCGTTCAACGACCACGAAGGCGGCCAGGGATTCCACGACCTGGCCAAGCTGCGCTGGCTGGCGGAGCGGTTCTGCATCTGACGGCGGCCAGCGGCACGCGGCAGGCCCAGCCGACCGCGGGTTTGCGGCTGCCCCGCAACGGTCAGCCCCGGGCGGCCTGCGCGCGCGCGCGTTGCGGGCCGGGCTTCGCTTGCCCGTCCTTCTTCGCCTCGGTCGATTCGCCGCCGTCCACGTCGGGCTCGAGGAGCCTTCGTTGCCGGATCCGCTCGGCGATCTCGCGCTCGCGATCGGCCACGAGGGCTTCGGCAAACCCCAGTTGGAACATGGTCTGGACCTCCGGTGCGGCGACCCCTTCCGATCGCGTCTCTCTCCTGGATCATGACGCGTGTACATGCCAACTCCTGTCATCAATCGCGACGACCACCGCAGCGCGCTAAGGTGAACCGGCAGGCAACACGATCGCCAGGAGGAACCGTGAGCAACCTCGTCGACATCGAATCGGTACCGGTCATCGACGTCTGGGGCGAGACGGTCCGGGCTCGACGAATCGAGGGACAGCGGATCACGTTCGCCGTCGTGGAGCTATCGGCCAACGGCCGGGTGCCCGAGCACCGCCACGAGAACGAGCAGCTCGGCATGGTCATCCAGGGCCGGGTGAGCTTCACCATCGACGACGAGACGCGGGACCTGGGTCCGGGCGGGACCTGGCGCATTCCGTCGAATGCCGCCCACCACGTCGACGTCGGACCGGACGGGGCGGTGGTCATCGACATCTTCAGCCCGCCGCGGCACGACTGGGACGCCCTGCCCGCCGAGCCGGCGCAACCGGGCCGCTGGCCGTGATGGTCCCCGCGAACGCGCACGCGTCATCGTTTCAGGAGCTTCTCAGCCGTTTGGCCTAGGCTAGGGGTCCCGGGGCCGCGACGGCCCCGCACAAGGAGGTTCCGTGCGAGAACGAGGGGTGCAGTATCGACGGGCGCGCGACGCCGAGGAGGATCGACCGTCGCGGCCGCCCGACAGCGGCCTCAGGTTCTGGCAGGTCCTTGCCGTCGTGGGGCTGATCGCGGCAACGGCCGGCTGGACCACGGCCGCGGTGCTCGCCCTGCGTCCCTCGCCGGGACCCGCCGTCGTGGCCGAGGCGTCACCGTCGGACGAGGTGCTCCCGTCGGAAGACCCGAGCCTCGCGCCTCCGGTCGAGAGCCACTCGGTCGCAGACCTGGAGGCGCTCCTGCCGGCCGACGTCAACGGCACGAGCCTGACCCGTGAAAGCTGGACCGGCGACACGTTCCTGAGCGACGACAGCTGGAGCACGTCGATCACGTCGTTCTTGAAGACCGCGGGCAAGACCGTGGCCGACATCCAGGCGTCGCAGGCCTACGACGCGACCGGCACGCTCGACCTCAGCGCCGGGGCCTTCCGGGTGGCGGGCGTCGGCGGCATCGAGTTACGAGACGCGATCATCGCCGCCTACAAGGGCGACTATCCCGATCTGAAGCTGTCCAGGAAGACGATCGGCGGGCTCGAGGTCACCAACGGCGACTTCGGTGACGGGAGCGTCGCGAGCTACTGGTACGTCCGCGACAACGTCGTCTTCGACATCGAGACCAGCGATCCGGCGATCGCGGAAGCGGCGCTCGCCTCCCTGCCCGCGCCTGGGACGACCGGCGCGACCCCGGCGCCACCGTCGACCGCGCCGGGGTCCGCCGCGCCATCGGAAGCCGCGTCGCCGTCGCCGGGCTGAAGGCCGGCCAGGCTCAGCGCCGGCGCAGGTTGTGCGGGAACGTCGGTCCGGGCGGCGCCGGGATGGCGGCCGCGATCGCCCGATCCGTACCGGCGTGCCGGCGCGCCAGCTCGAGCCGGAGGCTCCGCTCGCCCTGCGCCATGGCCCAATGGTGGTTGGCCGAGAAGATCGGCTTCATGACCGGTGACAGCGTCTTGAGGATGCCCTTCTCGGCGACGATCAGCCAGTCGTAGGCGACGGACGTCAGCGGCCCGGCGGCGTCGTCCTCGCCGAGCTCCGTTCGGAGGGTCCAGATCCCGCGTCCCACGAAGTCGCCCTCGGCGTCGAGCCGGAACCCGGTCGGCGGGTCGGATTCGGTGACGGTGAACCGCCAGCGGAGCGTGTAGGGCAGGAAGCCCTTGGTCCACAGTTCGACGACCTTGCCGAGCCCGTTCGCCGCGCCGGGCTCCACGACACGGACTCGGAGATACACCGACGGCCACCAGCGGGCCAGCCCGGCCGCGTCGCCGAGAACCTCGGTGATCTCCTCCGGCGTGGCGGCGATCCGCCACGTGGTGACGAAGTGGTAGTCGTTGGCGGCCACCGGCCGGGACCCGGAGCGAACGTCAGTCGCGGTTGCTCGACCGGCGCGGGCGCTCGTCCTTGGGCGGCTTGGGCTCGTGACCGGGGCGCGGGGGGCGGGGCGGGGTGCCCGGGGCCATGTCGGGTCGCTTCTCCTGCGGACCACGCGCCCGGGCCGCCGCGACCGAGTCGGCGAAGGCCTTCGCCGTCGCCGGCGGCAGACTGCCAAGCCAGGCGGCCTCGATCTGCTTGACGCGCTCGGTCTCCGCGCTTCGTCGTTCGCGCTCGTGCTTGGAGTGCCTGGCCACGGTCGGTCCTTTCGATGATCGTCGGCGGGATGTGCTCGGGGGAGTGTAGCCGCCCCTGTCCCGATCGTCGCCTATCCTTCGTGCATGCCGCTCTACACCCTCCACGATCCCGGGGATCTCATCGCGCCGGCGGTCATCGCCGCGTTCGACGGCTGGGTCGACGCGGGCTCGGCGGCGACGACGGCGCTGAGCCGTCTCGTCGAGGGGGCGCCGGTCGTCGTCCGGTTCGATGCGGACCGGTTGTTCGACTATCGCGCGCGCCGGCCACCGCTCGAGATCGTCGACGGTCGGCTGTCCGAGCTGACCTGGCACGAGCTGGTCATCCGGCGGATCCACGTCGGCGAGCGCGACGCGCTGGTCCTGGCCGGGCCCGAGCCCGACTACCGCTGGCAGGCGTTCTGCGCGGCGGTGGTCGAGGTGTGCCGCCAGCTCGGTGTCGCCGAATGGATCAGCCTCGGCGCCATCCCCGCCGCCGTCCCGCACACACGGGCGGTGCCGGTCCTGGGCACGGAGGCATCGCCCGGGCTGCTGCGCGGCGACGTGCTCGCCGGTCCGGCCTGGACGCTGCGGGTGCCTTCGGCGCTCGTCTCGGCGCTCGAGTTCGAGGTCGCCGCGGCCGGGATCCCGGCGCTCGGGTATTTCGCCCAGGTCCCCCACTACGTCTCCGGCCCGTACGCCACCGCCGCGCTCGAGCTGCTCCGGGCGATCGGCAACCACTTCGGTACCGAGCTCCCGGCGCGTGACCTCACCGGGGAGGCCCGCGAGCTGCGGACCCGGCTGGACGAGGCGACCGCGGCCGACGAGACGACGCGGTCCTACGTCGAGCGGCTGGAGGCGATGTACGACGAGCAGCGGCTCGCGTCGGGCGACGACCTGATCAGCGACATCGAGCGGTTCCTGCGCGAGCAGGGTGGCCAGGGCCGGGATCGCGGGTCGACCCGGACCTGAGCGCCGGCCGGGCTCAGTCCGCCTCGCGCTGCGTGGCCAGGACCGGGAGTGTGACCGTGAAGGCGCTGCCGATCCCCGCCCGGCTGGTCACCGCGATCCTGCCGCCGTGGAGGCCCGCGATCCGCTGGGCGATCGCCAGGCCGAGCCCGCTGCCCTCGGAGATCCGCGCGTTGGCCGCGCGGTAGAAGCGCTCGAAGATCCGGGGCAGGTCGGGCTCGGGGATGCCGATCCCGTTGTCCGCCACCTCGACGGCCACGGTGCTCCCGTCGAGCTGCCCGGTGACCGACACCGAACCGCCCGACGGGGTGTACTTGACGGCGTTGTCGAGCAGGATCAGGAACAGCTGCTTGAGATAGTCGCCGTCACCCTCGACGACCGTGTCCTCCAGCTCGCGGAGCGCGGCCTGATCGACGGTCAGGGTCGTCCCGTTGGTCCACGTCTGGCGGCAGGCGTCTGCCAGCGTCTCGGCAAGGAGGACCGGCCGGCGGCCCATCGGCTGGTCGGTGTCGGAGCGGGCCATGGTCAGCAGCTGGGCCACCATCCGTCGCATCCGGTCGGCTTCGGCCCGGAGCTGGCGCAGGGTCTTGTCCAGGTAGGCCGGGTCGTCCTTGCCGGTCCGGGCCAGGACGTCGAGCGACGACAGCATGATCGTGAGCGGCGTCCGCAGCTCGTGCGAGACGTCGAGCAGGAACTGGCGCTGGCTGGCGTTGGCGGCCTCGACCTGGGTGTGCGCGCGCTCGAGCGCGGCCAGCATCTCGTCGATCGTCCGGGCAACCTTGCCGATCTCGTCGTCCGGCCCGGCGTACGCCAGCCGCTGCCCGTGGTCCTGGCTCGCGGCGATGGCGGCCGCCGCCGCGCCCATGCGATCCAGCGGCCGGATGGCGCGCCGCACGAGCAGCCAACCCGCGAGGCCGGCCAGCATGAGGGCGACGCCGGCGGCCGGGTAGAGCACGCCACGCAGCCGGCCCAGGGCCTGGTAGATGACCGAGGGCGAGCGCCCGACGATCACGTACCCGGCCAGGCGGCCGTCGACGAGCACCGGTTGCTGATCCAGGATCAGCGGGATCTTGCCGACCGGCAGCTCGTGCTGCAGCTCACCGGACGGCGCGGCCTGGAACGGGAGGTGCCACTTGCCGAGATTGCTCGAGCTCGCGACGAGGTTGCCGTCGGCGTCGACGATTTGGCAGTAGACGTCGAGCTGGCTGAACACGTCGATCGTCCGGGTGCCGGCCGACGCCTCCTCGGCGGTTCCGGCGAGCACGGTCGGACCGACGGTCGCGACGAGCTCGCTGGCCCGTTGACGGACATCCCGATGGAGCTCCGAGAGCAAGCTGTCGCTGGTCAGCTGCGAGGCGGCCAGGCTCAGCGCGACGACCACGACGCCGAGGATCAGCGTGAACCAGAGCGCGAGCCGGACGCGGATGCTCATCGAAGGGCGTAGCCGATGCCCCGGTACGTCTGGATCAGCCGCCGCCCGCCCGCGGCCTCGAGCTTCTGCCGGAGGTGGCCGACGTGGACCTCGACGACGTTGGTCTCGACCGGGGTGGAGAACCCCCAGACGTGCTCGAGGACCTGGTCGCGGGTCAGGACCTGGCGGGCGTGACGGATGAAGAAGAGGAGGAGGTCGTATTCGCGCGCCGTCAGCTCGATCGGGGCTTCGCCGCGACGGACCTCGCGGGTGCCCGGTTCGACCAGGAGGTCGTCGTAGCGGATCGCCTCGTCGCCGCCGTGCTGGCGGCGGAGCACCGCGCGGATCCGCGCCATGAGCTCGTCGAACGCGAAGGGCTTGGCCACGTAGTCGTCCGCGCCGAGATCGAGCGCCCGGACCTTGTCCGAGGTCTCGTCGCGGGCGGTCAGCATGATGATCGGCGCGTCGTGCGCCAGCCGCAGCCGGTTCGCCGGCAATCGTGCCGTTCGCCGGTCGCTCAGCGCCGGCCGCGAGCGGTCCTCGTCACCACCAGCAGGCCGGACAGCCCGGCGGCCAGGGCGATCGCCAGCCAGGTCAGGTCCGCCGGCGCCGCCGGGGCCTGGTCCGGGCCGACCGTGGAGGTCGCCGGTGGCGTCGCGGCCACCTCGGTCGGGGCCGGCGTGGCGGTCGGTGCCGGTGTGGCAGCCGCGGCCAGGACGACGGCCTCCCAGTTCGGGTAGATGCCGTTGGTGTCGCCGGGCGCCGTGTCCTTCGCGAAGAAGTACAGCGGCTTCCCGTTGTAGGTGACCTGCGTGGCGCCGTTGTCGGCCCGGACGATGGTCCCGAGCTGGCCGGTGACCGTGGAATCACCGGTCGGCGTATCGCCGGCGGCGATCGTCAGGGCCGGCCAGTTGGTGAGACAGCCACCGGTGCAGGCGCTGGTGCCGCTGCCGGCGACGTCCTTGGTGAAGGTGTACACGGTCATGCCGTTCGAGGCGGCGACCATCAGCGTGCCGTGCGACCCGATGACCTTGCCCATCACGGCCTGTGTCTGCGCGGCGGCCACGGGCAGGGCGGCCGTGAGCATGCCGCCCAGGACCAGGACCGCCAGCACCCCAGAGACTCTGAATCTGTGCATCGCAACACTCCCATTCGGACTCGCGCAAGTGCGCGACCAATGGAGCGTGCGATCCGGGGCTGAACGGGTCCTGTCGGGAAGATAAAGACTTCCTAAGGGCCCCAGGGCAGAGGCCCTGGCCGGGACCAGGGCCAGGGTCCGCACCGGGAGGATCGACGAAGGACCGCCGTGCAGGCACGCTTGCCGGCTCCGTGGCCGCCCGACATCCCGCCGGAGAGCCAACGCGCCGCCGGACGATGGTCTCGATGTCCGGCGGTCCATTCGCGATGTCACGACGGTAGAGCGGCCACGGCGGGGCGCAACCTGCCAATGGTCACGTTCTCGGCATGGACGAACGACCATCCAGCATGGGCCCGCGACGCCGCGGGACGTACGATGGCGGCGGCCGTGGAGGTGGCCGCCCAATGACGTTCAACCCCAACGCCCGACTCGACCCCGGGCAGATCACGGATCGGCGGGGCCTGGGTGGCCGCGGTGGACTCGCGCTGGGAGGCGGCGGGCTGGGGATCGTCATCCTGCTCGTCTACACGCTGCTCGGCGGCAACCCGAACGACCTTGGCACGGTGCTCACCGACCCCGGCGCGGTGACCGGTCCCGGCGGCACGGCCCTGGCCACGGACTGCAGGACCGGCCAGGACGCCAACACTCGCGAGGACTGCCGGATCCTCGGCTACGTCAACAGCGTGCAGGCGTACTGGACGGACTACTTCTCGAAGAACGGGGAGACCTACGAACCGGTCGACACCGTGCTGTTCACGGATGCCACGTCGACCGGTTGCGGTGCGGCCAGCGCCGCGAGCGGGCCGTTCTACTGTCCGACCGATCGGCTCGTCTACCTCGACCTCGGCTTCTTCGACGAATTGCGAACGAGGTTCGGGGCGACCGGCGGATCGCTTGCCCAGGGCTACGTGATCGCGCACGAATACGGCCACCACGTGCAGGACCTCCTCGGCCTCCTCGACACGCGGGGCGGAGGAAGCGGCGCGAGCGGCGCGTCGGTGCGGACCGAGCTGCAGGCCGACTGCTTCGCCGGCGTCTGGACCAATCACGCAACCAGCACGGGATTCCTGCAGACCATCTCGCAATCCGAAATCGCTGACGCGCTCGACGCGGCCGCCGCCGTGGGTGACGACCGGATCCAGCAGGAGACGAGCGGCCAGGTCAACCCGGAGACCTGGACCCATGGCTCGTCGACGCAGCGACAGCAGTGGTTCACGACCGGCCACGACCGCGGAGATCCAGCCGCTTGCGACACGAGCGGCGATCTGTAGCGTGACCGGGGACCGTGGAACGGAGCCACCGGCGCACAGTTCGAGGCGGGCCCTCCTTCGGGCTTTCGTCGCCGGGTCGGTCGGGGCCGGCCTGGCGGCCTGTGGCGGACCGACGATCTCGCCGTTGCCGTCCGGCGGCCCTACATCGCGGGCCCCGACAGCCACGCCGAGCCCGAGCCCGAGTCCGACACCAACCGAACCGCCCTCGCCGAGCCCGGCCGCCAGCGATCCCGCCGAGCTTCGACGGAAGGCGGCCCGGCTGGTCATGGTCGGCTTCCGCGGCCTCACGATCGGACCGCGCGACCCGGTCACCGAGGCGCTGGGCTCCGGGCTCGGCGGCGTGATCCTCTTCGACCGGGATCGCAGCAAGCCCACCCGCAACGTCAAGTCGCCCGCCCAGCCGAAGGCGTTGACCACCCCGGCCCGGGCGGCGGCCAGCGGGGGTGTCCTCGTGGCCATCGACCAGGAGGGCGGCCGGGTCTCGCGGCTCAAGCCCGCCCAGGGGTTCCCGGCCACCCGGTCGCAGGCGGTGATCGGCGCCACCGGCGACCCGAACCAGGCCTTCGAGGCGGGCCGCGACATGGGCGCCACGATGGCGAACGCGGGGATCGACCTCGACCTGGCCCCCGTCGTCGACGTCGACGTGAACCCGGAGAACCCGGCGATCGGGGCGCTCGAGCGCAGCTTCTCGGCCGATCCGACGGTGGTGGCCGCCATGGCCGAGGCCGAGATCCGCGGACTCCACGCGCAGGGCGTCCGCGCCGCGATCAAGCATTTTCCGGGCCTCGGGAGCGCCAGCGCCAATACCGACTTCGACGACGTCGACGTCACCAGGACCTGGACCGACGCGGAGCTCGACCCCTATCGCGCGCTGTTCGCCGCCGGGTTGCCCGACGCCGTGATGAGCGGCCACATCGTCAACGACGCGTTCGATCCGGGCGTGCCGGCCTCGTTGTCGCCGGCCACGATCGAGGGCCTCCTCCGCGAGCAGCTCGGCTGGACGGGCGTGGTCGTGACCGACGACCTCGGCGCCGAGGCGATCGCGGGCCGCTACCGGCGGGACGAGGCGATCGCGCTCGCAATCGAGGCCGGCAACGACCTGCTCCTCTTTGCCAACCAGACGATCTATGTCCCCGATCTCGCGGCCCTGGTCATCGAGGCGATCGCCGGCCACGTCGAGTCGGGCCGCATCGCCGAAGCCCGTCTCGACCAGTCGATCGAGCGCCTGGACCGGCTCGCGGTCGGCATCGCCCTCGAGTGAACCTGACACTTCCTGGCAGGATTCGGCGTACCGTGGGGCCATGCGTGCGTCGCGCCTCGTCACGGTGCTGCTCCTCCTGCAGTCCCGCGGCCAGCTGACCGCCGGCGAGCTCGCGGCCGAGCTCGAGGTCTCGGAACGGACGATCCACCGCGACGTCGACGCCCTCAGCGCGTCGGGCGTGCCGGTCTACGCCGAACGCGGGCCACATGGCGGGATCCGCCTGGTGGACGGCTACCGGACGAGATTGACGGGACTGACGGGCGACGAGGCCGAGGCCCTCTTCCTGGCCGGGATCCCGGGCCCCGCCGCGGAGCTGGGCCTCGGCACGGTCGTAGCCGCGGCCCAGCTCAAGGTCCTCGCCTCGCTGCCGCCGGAGCTCCGGACGCGCGCGTCCCGCCTGGTCGAGCGGTTTCACCTCGATGCCGGGGACTGGTTCCGGGCGAGCCAGCCCGTCCCGCACCTGGCCGCCCTGTCGGACGCGGTCTGGAGCTCGACCCGGATCGCCATCGACTACGAGCGCTCGGAGGGTGTCGTCCAGCGCGTCATCGAGCCGCTCGGCCTCGTGCTCAAGGCAGGGACCTGGTACGTGGTCGCGTCGGTGGACGGCCAGTTCCGGACGTATCGCGTATCGCGCGTCGCCGGCGCCATGCCCACGACCGAGCGCTTCGATCGGCCGGACGGGTTCGACCTGGCGGCCTACTGGGCCGAATCGACGGCCGCCTACGAGCGCGACATCCCGCGGGTCGACGTCGAGGTTCGCGTCCGACCGGACCGGGTCGGCCGGCTCCGGGACGCGGTCGGCGGTGCCGCGTTCAACGCCGCCGAGCCGTTGACCGACCCGGACCCCGAGGGCTGGCTCCGGCTTCGGCTGCGGCTCGACTGGCCAGGCGACGCCGCGCGGACGCTGCTGAGCGCCGGGCGCTGGGTGGAGGTGCTCGGGCCGCCCGACATCCGAGCTCGCGTCGCTTCCACGGCACGGGCCGTCGCGGCGCACTACGCTCACGACCCGGCCGACGAGGCGTCGGAGCCCACCGGACTCCGCTAGGCTCTGCGCGATCATGCGAACGGTGCTCGCGACCCGCTACGTCACGCCGCTGCGCGAGGGCGGCTCGCTGCCGGGCCTCGTCGAGGCCGACGACGACGGCCTGTACGTCGTCAAGTTCCGTGGCGCCGGACAGGGGCCGCGCGCGCTCGTGGCGGAGTGGCTGGCCGGCGAGATCGCCCGCGCCATCGGCCTGACCGTGCCCGATCTCGTCGCGGTCGAGATCGACCCGAACCTCGGCGATGCCGAGCCCGACGAGGAGATCCACGATCTCGTCCGGGCCAGCGGCGGACGCAACCTCGGACTCGACTTCCTGCCGGGGGCCCTCGCCTTCAGCCGGGCGGTGGACGGCGACGGCGGGTCGATGACGCCGGACGTCGCGGCCGACATCGTCTGGTTCGACGCGCTCGTCACCAACCCGGACCGGACGGTGCGGAACCCCAACCTCCTGGTCTGGCACGGACGCACGTGGCTGATCGATCACGGCGCCGCCCTGTACGTCCACTACACCTGGCGCCATCCGGACGAGCATGCCCGCCGGCCGTTCGACCAGATCCGCGACCACGTCCTGCTGCCGTTCGCGAGCTCGATCGAGGCGGCCGACGCGCGACACGCGGGGACGATCGACCGGGCGCTCCTGGCCGGGCTCGTCGAGGCCCTCCCCGACCTGTGGTTGCCGCCCGATCCGCACGCCGGCGACGCGGACGCGCAACGGGCGGCCTACGTGCGCTACCTGCTCCGGCGGCTCGAGGCGCCGCGGGCATTCGTGGAGGAGGCCGAGCGTGCCCGGATCGCCGCGTAGCGTCTTCCAGTACGCGATCGTGCGTGTGGTGCCGCGCATCGAGCGCGGCGAATGCCTCAACGTCGGGATCGTGGTCCTGTGCCGGCCACGACGCTATCTCGGCGCGCGGATCCTGCTCGACGAGCGCCGCCTGGCCGGCCTCGCCCCGGACCTCGATCCGTCGGCCCTGCGTCCGCATCTCGAGGCGATCGAGCGGATCGCGGCCGGCGACCCGGCGGCCGGACCGATCGCCCGGCTCGGCCGCGCGGAGCGGTTCCACTGGCTGGTCGCGCCCGCCAGCACGATCATCCAGCCCTCGGAAGTGCATACCGGCCTGTGCGAGGATCCCGCGGCCGAGCTCGAGCACCTGGTGGCGACGCTCGTCGCCTGGCGGGGGCCCGGGTCAGGCGAGCCGGCGCTCCGCGGTGATCAGCGCGTCCTCGAGTGATTCGCCGCGCGCCGGCGCGACGACCTCGATCCGCAGCCTCGCCGCCGGCGCGCCAGGGCGCCCGTCCCGGAACGTGCGATCGAGGCAAGCCGCCACCTGCTTCGCGGCACGGGCGCTGGTCTCGGCCAGACGGAGCCGGTAGCTCGCTGGTCCGACGCGGACCGCGCGTCGGCGTCCCGGCCGCCGGCCAGGTCGATCAGGAGGACCGACGCGGGACGGCCGTAGCGGGCATGCCGCGACGACTCGTGGAGGAGCGCCGCATTCCAGTCGGGACGCGTATCGAGTGCGTGCGGGCGCCGCGGACGATCGCGGTCGTCGATTGCCAGCTGGCGCCCGGCCCGCCGGCTCGAGGTGCCGTCGAGGAAGGCCGCGATCCGGGCCGCGGTGCGCTCGTCGTGCCGATCGTCGGGGAGGACGAAGCGCGGTGTCCGGCGCTGCCGGCCGGAGGAGCGGCGGTTGCGATCCGCAGGGTCAGCCACTGGTCGCCAGTCTAGCGTCCGGCCGCCGTGGCACGGCCGAGGCCGTCGCCCGGCCCGCCAGGCACGGATCCGACTCCGCCGCGCTGGACGGGCTACTCCCGGCCCGCGCGCAGCGCCGCCTTGTGGGCGCGCTTGCCGGCCTGGTAGGCGGCCAGGGCCTCGGGCGTATCGACGTCGCCGAGCGTCGGCCAGGTGGGAGCCACCCGCTCGTACCCGGGCGGGCGAACCCCGAACCGGTTGCCGAGCACGGCGATGATCGACTTGGCCTTCATCTCGCCGATCCCAGGCAGGGCGAGCAGGCGCGCCTCCAGGCCTGGCCCGTCGGCCGCCTCGGTCCACACCCGCGCGGCGTCGTCGCCGTAATCCGTGGCGATCGCGGCGCACAGCGCCTGGACCTTGCCCGCCATCGAGCCGGGAAAGCGGTGGAGGGCGGGCCGCTCGCGAAAGACGGCATCGAGCGCGGCCGGATCCATGGCCGCGATCCGGGCGGCGTCGAGATGGCCGAGACGCCGCTTCAGGTCGGCGGGACCGCTGAAGGCCTTCTGTACCGTGACCTGCTGGTCGAGCGCGAACCCGATCAGCAGCGCGAGCGGTTCCTCGACGAGCAGGCGGTCGGCCGCCTCGTCGCCGGTGAATGGGAGCGATGTCGGCGTCGTCATGGGCGCATGGTACGAGGTCGACCGCGCGCGGGCGTTTCCTACCAGGTCATGCGCCGGCTCAACCCGCCCGCCATGCCGGCGACGCACACGGCGACGACGAGCCCGCCGGCCAGGACGAACATCGCGGTCGCGCTGACGTCCACCAGGAGGCCGGCCAGCCCGAGCGACAGCGGCGCGGCGACCACGGAACCGAGCATCAGGAAGCTCATCGTGCGGCCGAGGAGGTGCGGCTCGGTCCGCGCCTGTGCCCACGAGATGATCGAGACGTTCAGGTAGCCGACGCCCACCCCGGCGAGCAGCAGGACGACCAGGCTGACCTGCCATGGCGTGACGCCGATCGCCGCCAGCCCGATCCCCAGCCCCGTCCCGATGCCGAGCACGAGCCGGCCGAGGCTCCGCGGCCGCGGGAGCGATCCGACGAGCACGATGCCGGCGACCGAGCCGGCCCCGAACGCCGCCAGCAGCAGGCCGAGCATCGACGCGTCGCCGCCGAACCGGACCTGGACGAGGAAGGGGAGGCCCACGACGACGGGCCCGGTGAAGGCGACGTTGAAGGCGGTCGACAGGATCACGAGGACCCGCATGGCCGGGTCGCCCAGGACCACGCGCGTCCCCTCGACGAGCGCGCGGAGGACCGGCGGGTGCTCGGCGAGTGGCGCCGGAGCCGCACCCGGTTCACCAGGCACGTCCCTCGCGACCGGGCGTGCGACACCGCTCTGCCGGACGAGCCAGAGCGCGATTGCCGCCACGGCGAACGAGACGGCGTCGATCGCGAAGGCCGCGCCGATGCCGATCATTGCGACGGCGATGCCGGCCATCGCCGGCCCGACCATGGTCATCAGCTGCTGGGTTCCCTGTAGGAGGGCGTTCGCGGACGACAGCTGCCCGGTGGGCACCAGGCGGGCGACGATCGTGCTGATCGCCGGATAGAAGACGGCGTCGACGGCTCCGAACAGCACCCCGGCCACGACCAGCTGCCAGAGTTGGATCTGCGAACCGAAGACGAGGGCCGCGATGACCGTCGTGATCATCGCCCGGATCACGTTCGAGACCAGCATCACGGTCCTGGGCGAAACCCGGTCGGCGAGCACGCCGCCGAAGAGCAGGAGCGCGCCGCGAGGCAGCGACGCCGCCAGGAGCACGGTGCCGAGCGCGAGGCCGGATCCGGTCAGCCCGAGGACCAGCCAGGACAGGGCGACGTAGTGGAACTGGTCGCCGAGCAAGGAGACGCTCTCCCCGAACCAGACCAGCCGGTAGTCGCGGCTCCGGAGCGGGACAAGCAGCGGCAACCAGACGAGCCGCTCGAGGCGGCCCAGCTGCGCGGCCGGCTGGACGGTCTCGCTCATTCGATCGAGATCCGGACGCCGTCGCCGTCGTCGTCGACGTCGAGGATCGGGCCCTTGATCCCGGCGGCGATCGCCTCGCGGATCCGCTCGGAGGTCAGGTCCGAGATGCCGGGCACGCGGCTGATCGCGGCGCGACCGAGCGAGATCGGGACCCGCAGGTTGACGACCGGCCGGCCACGTTCGGTGACCTCGACGCGGAGCGCCCGGCCCGGCGAATCGTCGCCGCCGCGCGTCGTCCGTGGCGATTCCCGCGTGGAAGCGTCGCGCTTCGTGCCCAGCTCGTCGAGGATCGGACCGGCCTCCTCGGCCGTCAATCTGCCCTCGCTGACGAGCTGGAGCACCCGTTCGAAGGCGTCTTCAGGCATTGCCGGCCCCCTCGGTCGCGCCGGCGCCACCCGCCGCGTGATCCGGGTCGCCGTTGTCGAGCATCTCGAGCCGGCGACCGGCTTCGGCAACGTCGATCTCGCCCCGCTCGAGCGATCGAAGGATCCGGAGCCGCGCATCGTCGTACGCCGCGGCGATCGCATGGTTGCCGATGCCGGGTCCACCCGGCGCGGCCGCAGGCCGCGGCGACGCGGGCGGGGCGGCGGGAGCGGGCGGGCTGCCCGGTGCCGGCGGGGTGCCATCGGGTACCCCGGTCGACGCGACCACCGGCCGGACGACGTGGAGATCGCCGGACAGCGAACGGAAGGTCACGAGCGGGCCCGACCGGCCGATCGACAGCGAGCGGCGTCCCCGGCTGACGTCCGGACCGTCGAACTCGGAGTTGAGATCCCCCGTGACGCTGCTCAGCCGCACCTGGACGTCGCCTGCCGGCGCGAGCAGGCCGTCACCGCTCACCGTCTCGATCGTGAACGGACCCGGACCGGCAAACCGGCCGGCGATGCGGAAGTCGCCGCTGGTCGTGGCCGCCTGGACGCTCGACAGCGTCGCGGCCCGGATCTCGATGTCGCCGGAGACCGTCCGGGTCGTCAGCGCGGTGCTGCCGGTGGCGACCACGTCGACCTCGCCGGAGACCGCTTCGACGCTGACCCGTCCGCTGACGGCGCGCAGCGTGATGTCGCCCGAGGCCGTGCGATAGCGCTGGTCGCCCACGAGCCCATCGGCTTCGAGCTCCCCGCTGGCGGACTCGATCACGACGGCGGCACCACGCGGGACTTCGACCGCTAGCTCCGGCGCGTACGCGCTGCCACCGCGGGCCGAGGGCCCCATCCAGTCGAGCAGGTCGCGCGGGCCGAAGCCGAGCCAGCCGACATCGAGCCCGCGCCGGGTCCGGAGCGCCAGGCTCTCATCGGTGGCCTCGATCTCGAACAGGTCGTCCAGGTCGCGTCCGTTGATGTCGCGGACCCTGGTGGTCTCGCCATCGACGGCCCGGAGGCGGACCTCGACGCTGCGGATCCGAATCGCTAGCCGACCTTCGGCGCCGATCCGGTGTTCGAGCGTAGAGCCGGTGGAGGTGGTCATCGGTCGGTCCTCCCGAGCGCCCGGATCGCCACCGCGGCGTCCTCGGCGCTGATCTCGTGGCGGGCAAGGGCTTCGAGCACCTCGGCTCGGCTGCGCCCGGCCGCCGGCTCGGAAGCCTGGGCCGGTTCCTCCGTGTCGTCGGTCTCGAGGCGCGGCCCGAAGCCGAGCGCCCGGACGAGCGCCTCGACGCGACCGCGGACGGTCGGATAGCTGATCCCCAGCTCCCGCTCCATCTCGCGGAGGTTCCCGCGGGAACGAAGGAAGCTCTCGAGCAGCGCGAGCTGGTCGCGGTTGAGGCGACCGAACCGCCCGACGCTGAAGTCGCCCTCCAGCGTCGTGCCGCACGTGCCGCAATGCAGCCGCGTCACGGCGAGCTCGGAGGCGCAGACCGGACAGGTGGAGATGACGTCGTGGGGCATCGTGGTCCTCTCAGGCGCCCGTGCCGCGGGCGCGTACCGACGCCCGGGGAAGCGCCTGCGGCTGGCTGGCGGGACCGGGGACCACGGCGCGGAGCTCGCGCGGCGGCTGGAGGACCTGGCGATTCCGCAGGTCTTCGACGACCTCGCGCTCGCGGTCGGCCTGGACCACGTAGCCGAGGGAGAGTTGCAGCATCGTGACCTCCGGGGTGACCGTTATGTCTCTGGTGGTCACTGTATAGCATCGCGACTTTCGATTTGTCAATATGCGGTTTCACTTTGTGCAGGCACACGTTGACCAACCTGCGACCTTGGCTCGCCGCGGGGGCGTCGTCATCCGTCCACCGCCATCCCGGTGGATCGTCCAGCGACGGAGACCACGCTCGACGGCGGAGACGGCGGGTTTCGGCGGCGACACTCAGGTCCACCACACCACGAAGCTCGACCCCCACGCCATCACGCCAGGAGCCATGCCATGACCAGCCAAGCCGTGATCCTTCGCCCCAGCCCGTTCAGCGGCCTTCCCTCGGCCCTGGCCGTGCTGGTGGTCGTGCTCGTCCTGCTGGGGGTCGCGGCGCACGTGGCAGTCGTCTAGCCGGCGCGGATCCAGACGTGGTCCCGGACATGGATCGGGCGCGGCTCGGAACGATCCAAGCCACGCCCGTTCGTGGACCCGTCCGTGGAGGAGCCCCGGCTCCTCCAGCGCGTCAGGACCTGCGGACCGCCGACGCCGTGGTCGACAGGCTGCCGACAACCGACCGGTAGTAGCGGCCGGGCGCCACCGGATCCATCCAGACCCGCTTGCCGGGGGTCCGGGCGGAGCTGAACGTGAAGTCGCGGGCACCGCTCGCGCTCGGCACGCTCATGAAGATCTGGCCCAGCGTCTGGTTCGAACGGAACAGGCTGGCCAGGATGTAGGAGGCGCTGTCGAGGCCCTCCGCGAACACCGCCTTGGCATTCGCCCGGAGGAATCCCGCGCCGAAGTTGTCGGCGCGCTTCATCGCGACGGCCCTGGTCGGGTTCGCCGCGCCCCACTCGGAGTTGCCCGACGCATAGCACAGGTGATTGAGGATGACCACGGCGTTCGGGGCAAGGTTGATGTAGGTCCGGATGTAGTACTCGCCCCAGTACTTGACGTTGTTGTTGCCGTGGCCGGCCGACGAGTTCAGCCCGAGGCCATCCTTGGTGAGCGCCGAGAAGGGCCCGTACGGGCTGGGCGATCCGTTGCCGTGCCCGAGGTAGATGAGGATGTTGGCGCCTTGTGCCGCGGCCTTCACCCGGGACCAGGTGGCGTTCGGGCTATAGAGCTCGATCACCCTGGCGCCGTACGAGCGGGCCTGCGAGGCATAGCGCCTGCCGTTGGCGATGTACTTCGCGGTGCTCGATCCCGCCGGACCGACGACCACCACGACCTTCATGCCGGCGGCCGCGGCCGCTGGACGGGGATTGGCCACCAGACCACCGAGCGCCGCGAGCGACAGGGTGACGGCGAGCACGACCAGGCGGTACGACCGACCTGTTGACGCCCGCTGGGCGCCCCGCTGGTGCAACGGCAATCCTCTTGCCTCCTCTCCGCCGGAACACCTCGCTGGGGCGAGGTGACGGTGGGTGATGCCGCCGACGGCAGGGGGAACGCGATGGCGTGGGGCGATCAGGCGGATCGACCTGGGGATCGATCACCTGCATCGGGACGGGACGCCGATGTCCGTGCCCGACGATTGGGCGGATCCCGAAACGAGACAGGACCTGCCGTTGGGGGCGGCGTTCTTCGGTTGGTGCCTGTCTTGACGGACGGTTGCCTGGGAGCGAGCGGAGTATGCCAGCCTCCGCGCGGTCGTGTCGACCCCCTCAATGGTCCCGGGCGACGGACGCGACGATCGCCCCGGTCAGCCTGGCGAGGTCGGCCGGGGCCAGCTCGAGCTGCAGCCCGCGCCTGCCTGCCGACACGAAGACGGTCGGCCGGGCGGTGGCCGAGGCGTCGAGGACGACCGGCAACGCCCGGCGCGTGCCGATCGGGCTGATCCCGCCGACGACGTAGCCGGTCGCGCGCTCGGCCACGGCGGGGTCGGCCAGCTCAGCCCGTCGCCCTTCGACCGCGTCGGCCAGCGCCTTGGGATCGAGCTCGCGGTCGACCGGTATGACGGCCAGGACGAGGCGCTCGTCGACGCTCGCCACGAGCGTCTTGAACAGCCGTCCCGGATCGATCCCGAGCGCGGCGGCGGCTTCTCGGCCGTACGACGGCCGGGCGTCGCGATCGCGCCCGTGCCGCGCCGACGGCTCGTAGGCGTGTACCTGGTGCTCGACGCCGGACCGCCGACCGAGATCGATGGCTCGTGTGCCGGCGGCGGTCATCGAGCGATCCTAGCCATTTCGGCTATGCTCCGAGCGGCCTTACCCATGGGCCACCGTCGTCCCCGGCTGGTTGCCCACGACGGGACGACGCAGGAGCGATGCTTGACGTTCGACGTACTCGGTCTCTCGGCAGACCTCCTTCAGACCGTTGCCGAGGAAGGCTACCAGGCCCCGACCCCGGTCCAGCGTGAAGCGATCCCTCTCGTCCTCGCGGGACGTGACCTGCTCGCGGCCGCCCAGACCGGCACCGGCAAGACCGCGGCGTTCGTCCTGCCGATCCTCGATCGGTTGCGTGACAAGGCCAACACGAGCTTCTCGCCCGCCCGCCATCCGGTTCGTGTCCTGATCCTGGTCCCGACCCGCGAGCTCGCGATGCAGGTCGACCAGAGCGTTCGGACCTATGGGCGGACCGTGCCGCTGCGGTCGACCGTGGTGTACGGCGGCATCCCGATCGAGCCGCAGATCAAGGCGCTGCGAGCAGGC
Organism: Chloroflexota bacterium; assembly: GCA_016200745.1. GTDB lineage: Bacteria > Chloroflexota > Limnocylindria > Limnocylindrales > CSP1-4 > SPCO01. Next base: position 21,902 of record JACQEF010000253.1, read on the forward strand.
GTGGAGATCCTCGTGGCGACGCCCGGCCGGCTGCTCGACCACGTCGGCCAACGGACCGTCAACCTCAGCCAGGTCGAGATCCTCGTCCTCGACGAGGCCGACCGGATGCTCGACATGGGCTTCCTGCCGGATATCCGCCGGATCCTGGAGCTCCTGCCGGCGCGCCGCCAGAACCTCCTCTTCTCGGCGACCTTCTCGCAGGACATCCGCGATCTCTCGGGGTCGTTGCTGCGCGATCCCGCGACCGTCGAGGTGGCGCCGCGCAACACCGCCGCCGAGGCCGTCCGCCAGCTCGTCTACCCGGTGGATCGCGACCGCAAGGACGCGCTGCTCGCGCACCTGATCCGCAAGCACGACCTCCGCCAGGTCCTGGTTTTCACCCGGACCAAGCTGGCCGCAAGCCGCCTCGCGGCCCGCCTCGATCGCGACGGGATCGACGCCGTGGCCATCCATTCGGACCGCTCGCAGCCCGAACGGACGCGCGCCCTGGAGGGCTTCAAGACCGGGGAGATCCGGGTGCTGGTCGCGACCGATGTCGCGGCCCGCGGCCTCGACATCGAGGACCTGCCGGTCGTCGTCAACTTCGAGCTCCCGTGGAACCCGCAGGACTACATCCACCGGATCGGGCGGACGGGCCGGGCGGGCGCGACCGGCGAGGCCATCTCGCTGGTCTGCATCGACGAGACCGACCTGCTCCGCGGGGTCCAGCGAATGCTCCGCCAGGCCATCCCGTGGACGGTCGAGGAGGGTTTCATCCCCGACCGGGACGTCGAGCCGCGTCCGCTGGGGGCGCGCGCCGGTCACGCCCGGGTCGGCGGCGAGCATCACGCGCAGCGCAAGCCGGTGCGACGCCGGACCGGGACCGGGAGCGGGAGCGGCGGGGCGCGACGCGTCTAGGTCGGAGCGAACCGGCCGGGGCCGGCCGGATCAGGCCATTCCGGCGGCAGGACTCGTCGCGGCGTCGACCGCGGCGCCCGGGAAGAAGAAGCCGAGCATCAGGTCGGCTCGGATCCGCTCCACGCCATAGCGATTGACCAGGGCGTGATCGCCGCTCGACACGCCGGCCTCCGGGTGCCCGGCCACCGACAACCGCACGTCGCGCAGCAGGACCCACTCGCCGGACGGCCGGGTGAGCGAGCGGCCGGGGTCGAACCCGGGCAGCGTGGCGAGCTCGCCTTCGAGCACGTAGGGGCCCGCGTCGAGCAGGACGTGATGCCAGGCCGCGTGCATCGGACCGTTCGGCGCCTCGTCCGCGACGGCGAACAGGATGTCGTCGACGGGGAAGGTCAGTGTCCCGGCTGCCTGTGGAACGGCGCCGTCGACCGGCTGCCAGGCGGCCTGATCGAGGCGGAGCTCGGCATCGGTCGTCAGGGCCTCACGGAGCGTGCCAGGCCGGGCCAGGAGGCCGCTGGCCACGCCCCCCGTCGTGTAGAGCTCGACGCGTATCGCCATGTGACCCTCATCGGGGGAGGCTGAAGTGTGGTCCGGGCCCGCGCCGCTGAGAAGCACCCGGGGGTACCGTTCGCGCCGTCCACTGGTACGGGAATCCCACGGATGTGGTCCCCGGACGCACCGGCTCAGGGTGGCGGCAGGCAACCCGCGCAGGGCGGCGGCGGTACGCCGATGACCGACCGCAGCAGCTCCCGGACGAGGAGGTTCGGGTCGGTCCGGCTCTGGTTGGTCATGACCGTGACGGCGATCCCCTCGGTCGGCAGCCAGCGCATCACGGCCCGGAAGCCGAGCAGCCGTCCGGAATGGCCCAGCGCCTGTCGGCCGTCGATGGTCACGACCTGGACGCCAAGGCCATAGGGGACACTGGACTTGAGGGCGGTCGTCACGGTCGCGTCGTCGACCATCGCGGCGAGCGTCTCGGGCCGGAGCACCGAGCCGCCGTAGAGCGCCCGCGCCCACCGGACGAGGTCGGACGCGGTCGTGGCGATCGAGCCCGCCCCGCCGGCCGCGGTGACGACCGACGTGAACGGAATGACCGACGTGCCGTCGGAGACGTCGATCCCCTTCTGCTTCGGGTTCTGGCTCGTATAGCGATAGCCGTGGGCGATCGGTCCCCGCGGCTTCTCGACCCACTGGTAGAAGGTGTGCCGAAGCCCGAGCGGATCGAAGAAGGCCGCACGGAGCTGGGTCGCGAGCGGCGCGCCGCCGGCCTCCTCCGCGACCATGCCCAGCACGAGATAGTTGGTGTTCGAGTAGCGCCAGCCGGCGCCCGGGCGGAAGTACGGCTTGCCCACGTACTTGAGCGAGGCCGCCGCCGACCATGGACGCGCCGGTTGGGCGAGCAGCGCCTTGTCGATGGCTGCGTGGCTGAAGAAGTCGTCGAGACCGCTGGTGTGGTCGAGCAGCTGCCGGACCGTGATCGCGGGGTCGATCGCCAGCGTCGGCAGGTAGGTCCGGACCGGGGCGTCGAGCGACAGCCGGCCGTCCTCGGCCAGCCGCAGGATCAGCGCGGAGGTGAACGTCTTGGAGATGCTCCCGGCCGCGAACTCGGTCGTGGCGGTCACGACGCGACGCCGCGTCACGTCGGCGAAGCCGGCCCTGGCGACCCAGCTCGTGCCGTCCGGGAAGGTCATCGCCGCGGAGATGCCGGGAATCCCGTAGGCGGCGCGCAGCCGCAACAGCGTCGCGGACAGGACCGCTCGTTTCTCCTCGATCGTGACGGGGAGCGGCGTCGGGGTCGGCGTTGGGACCGGCGTTGGCGTGGCGGTCGGCGTCGGCGTGGCGGCCGGGGTCGGGCTGCCCGACGGGTCGGCCGGCGATTCCGACGGGCTCCCGGCCGGGGTCGCGCTCGACGCCGCGCTCGACGCCGCCAGCGCCGCCGGTGCCGCGGCCGTCCGGTCGACGGGCAGCGTCAGCCCGGGAGCCAGCGCCGCCCAGGCGGTGCCCGCAAGGGCGACGAGGACGATGGCGAGAAGCGGCCGGCGGACAGCCCGTCTCATGGGCAGATGCGGCGATGCATGTTGGCGGCACGATACCCCGGGAGGCCCCCCGGGTACCATCCGGCGATGACGACCGACACGACCGCTCCGGGGCTGCTCCGCTCGGTGGGCCTCATGGCCGACGGCCCGGGCCAGTGGGGACGCCCGGTGCCGGCCTCGGGCCCCGGCGTGTTCGTGGTCGAGCTGCCGGCTCCGCTGCCCACCGCGCCGATCGAGCTGACTCGCGTCGGCAAGTGGATCGAGCGGGTCGAGACGTTGCGGCTCGATGGGGAGCGGCCGACGTCGAAGGCACTGGCGGCGCGCCTGGCCGCGTTCTGGCTGCCGTCGCAGACGATCCTGTACGTCGGCGCCTCGGATACGTCCGTCCGCCGCCGGCTCGCCGCCATCGAGGCGACGGCCCTGGGTGATCGGCGGCCGTCCGCGGCCGGCTACTGGCTCAAGGTCCTCCGGGCGCTCGACGGCGCCAGGATCTGGTGGGCCGCCACGACCGCGACGGAGGAGTACGAGGACGCGCTGCTGGACGGCTTCGCCGACGGCGTGTCCGCGGCGGAACGGGCCGGATTGCACGATCCCGCCGTCGTGCTCCCGTTCGCGAACCTCCGCCGGGCGTCGGGCGAGCGCAAGTCCACCGGGCTGACCGGCGCGTTGCTGGCCGAACCGGTGATGGCGCCGCCGCCGCCGACCCGGGTCGTCGTCGTGCCGGACGGCGACGCGGACGGTGCTCGCGGGGAGGCCGCCCCGCCCCGCGCCCGGACGCCCCAACCGCCGGTGGCGCGGCCCGCGGCGCCGCGACGATCGGTTGCCACGGTCACCCGTGACCGGCTAGCCGCGGAGGCGGCGGCCGAGGCGGCGCAGGGCGTCCAGGAGCTGACGGTCGAGGGGGCGGCGCGGCTCCGCGCCGAGCTCGAGGAGTTGACGCAGGTGCGCCGGCCGCAAGTGATCGCCCGCATCCGGACGGCCAAGGAGCACGGCGACCTCAAGGAGAACGCCGAGTACCACGCCGCGCGGGAGAAGCAGTCCTTCATCGAAGGGCGGATCAACGACCTGGAGATGAAGATCGGCCATGCCGAGGTCATCGATCCCCCGAGCGACGGCGACCGGGTGACCTTCGCTTCCACCGTGCGTCTCCAGGACGGGGACGGCAAAGAGGTCTTCTACTGGATCGTGGGCTCGGACGAGGCGGAGCCGGCGAGGGGGAAGATCTCGATCATGTCACCGCTGGCCCGCA
>JACQEF010000254.1 GCA_016200745.1 Chloroflexota bacterium
CATGCCATAGCGATTGAGCGTTTCGACGTTGCCCGCGGCGAGGATCTGATAGACGTAGTCGTTGCCCATCCGGCGGGCCGGGTCGCCGGTGCACGACTCCTCCTGGCCGAGGATCGCGAACTCGACCCCGGCGGCGTGCAGGCACGTCGCCACGGCTCGCGCCACCTTCTGGTTGCGAGGGTCGAACGCCGCAGCGCAGCCGACCCAGTAGAGGATCTCCAACTCGTCGAGCCGCCCGGCGGCGGCCACGTCGGCGACGACTGGCACGTCGAAGGCGAGCCCGCGCGTCCAGGCGGTCCGTTCGCCGGCCGGCTGGCCCCACGGGTTGCCCTGGTTCTCCATCGCCCGGAACGCGGTCGTGAGCTCGGCCGGGAAGCGGCTCTCCTCGAGCACCAGGTTGCGGCGCAGGCCGACGATCTTGTCGACGTGCTCGATGAGCACCGGGCAGGCCTCCACGCAGGCGCCGCAGGTGACGCAGTCCCACACGGCGTCGTACGGGATCGCCTCGTCGACGATCGGCCGGGCCAGCGCGGCTGCGGCGGGCCGCGTGTCATCGAGGCCGTACGTCTCGCGCACGATCGGCGAGTTCGGGATCAGGTCGATCCCGTGCTCGGCCTCCACCGACAGCTCGCGGATGCCCATGATGAAGGTCTTGGGATTGAGCGGCTTGCCGGTGTTCCACGCCGGGCAGGCCTGCTGGCAGCGTCCTGGAGCGTCTTGAGCCCGAACGTGGCGGTCTCGTCCTCGAGGTCCATCCTCGGCAGCTCGCCACGCGGCGCCAGCTTTCGCAGGAAGACGTTGGGGAACGCGGTGGCGATGTGGAGGTGCTTGCTCGACGGCAGGTAGCACAGGAATGCCGCCACCAGCCCGATGTGGAGCCACCAGAGCAGACCGAATCCGACCTCGAGCGGCCCCGGGGCGAGCGATCGGAGCGGCACCGCCGCGGCGTTGGCCACGATCGCGCCCGGGACGTCGCCGTAGCGCGCGGCCTGGAAGCACTGGGCGAGCAGGTCGGCGGCAACGAGCCCGCCGATCATCGACAGGATCAGGAGGGCGTCCCGGTTGAGCGTCAGCCGCGCGGGCTTGATCACCAGCCGCCGGACGAACGCCCAGCCGATCGACGCGATGACGACGAGCGCGACCACGTTCTGCATCGCGCTGATCGCGGCCCAGATCGCCCCGTCGAGCGGCGCCGCCAGGACTTTCTGGATGATGCCGCCGGTCACGATGTCGGCGGTCCCGATCGTCAGCAGCACGAAGCCCCAGAAGATCCCGGCGTGCATCAGCCCGGCCCGCGGGTCCTTGAACATCTTCGTCTGGATGAACGCGTACTCGACCAGCCCGACCACGCGTGCCGGCAGGTTCGCAAGCGGGGCAGACGGTCGCGCCACCGCGAAGACGCGCAGGTGGCGTGCCATGGCAAGCGCAAAGAAGGCGGCGGCCCCCCAGAACAGCGGGAAGACGAGCGGGTAGGCCGGGACGTCGGCGAACGGCTCGAACATCAGCCGGGTGGGTCTCCTTCGACGTGGCGCGTGACGCCGTGATCGTACGGCCCGGCGAGCGTCTCGATGGCGTGGTCGAGCACCGCCTCGATCGCCTCGAGCGATTCGAGGGCGCCCGCAGGGCTCCCGGGCAGGTTGACGATCAGTGAGCCGGCACGGACGCCGGCGATCCCGCGGGACAGGTCGGCCATCGGGGTCCTGACGCGGCCCGCGGCGCGCATCGCCTCGGCCAGCCCGGGCACCTCGTAGTCGACGACCGCCGCGGTCGCCTGCGGGGTCACGTCGCGTGGCGTCAGCCCGGTGCCGCCGGTGGTCACCACCAGGCCGTACTCCCGGGCGCCCTGGATCAGCGCCGCCTCGATCGCGGCGCGGTCGTCGGGCACGACCCGGCGCTCCACCGAGAACCCGAGCGCCGCCAGGCGTTCGCCGACGACGACGCCCGAGCGGTCCTCGCGGACCCCCGCGGCCACGCCGTCGCTGGCCGTGATCACGAGCGCGGACCGTCGCGAGATCGCGTCGCTCACGCGCGACCCGGACGCTTCGATCCCACCCGGCCGGCGACGCGGGCCCCAGGGTGCGGGCGGATCGGCCGGTCGTCCACCGGGCCGGGGGTCCGGACCCAGGTGCCGCTCTTGCCGCCGGTCTTCGAGACCAGCCGGATGCCGCGGATCTCGACCCCCCGCTCGACGCCCTTGACCATGTCGTAGACGGTCAGCGCAGCCACGGACGCGGCGGTCATCGCCTCCATCTCCACCCCGGTCTGGCCGGTCGTGGCGGCCTCGGCTCGGATCCGGAGCAAGCCGGTGGTCCGGTCCGGGGTGATCGACACGACGAGGTCCGTGAGGGCGAGCGGATGGCACAGCGGGATCAGCTCGCTCGTCCGCTTGGCACCCATCACGCCGGCCAGCTCGGCGACACCCAGGACGTCGCCCTTGGCACCCCCGCCGTCGATCACCAGGCTCATCGTCTCGGGCGACACGGCGACCGCGGCCTCGGCAACCGCCCGGCGGGCCGTGACCGCCTTGTCCGAGATGTCGACCATCCGCGGCCGTCCCGCCCGGTCGACGTGCGAGAGCCGCCGACGCTCGGCTCGCGGGGCTGGCTTGCCGTCCTTGCGATCCATACGGTCCTCCGTGATCAGGGCTGGTCGAGCCACCAGAGGGCGACCTCGGCACCCGCCGGCAGGGAATCATCGGCTTCGGGAATGATCGCCCGCGCGTCCGCACCGGCCAGGGCGGAGATCACGTGGCTCCCCTGCCCGCCGGCCAGCCGCCCGATGACGCGGCCGTGCCGATCGCGGACGGGTGCCCCGGCCTCGTCACGCCGTGCCGCGACCCGCAGGTAGGCCCGACGGCCGTGGCCCTTGGTGACGGGCTCGACGAGGACCGCCCGGTCGGCCGGCCGCACGACGTCGGCGCGGCCTGCCAGCCGCCGGATGGCCGGTCGCACGAACAGCTCGAAGGTGACGGCGGACGACACCGGGTTGCCCGGCAGGCCGAAGACGAGGACGGGCCGGCCGCCCGCCGGACCGTGTGCCGTCCCGAAGGCGAACGGCTTGCCCGGCTGGACCGCGACCCGCCAGAGATCGACCCGCCCGAGCGTCTCCATCGCGGTCCTGACCACGTCGTACGGCCCGACCGACACGCCGCCCGAGACGACCAGCGCGTCCGCGCCGGCCTCGAGCCCGGCTCGCAGCCGGCCCAGCACCTCGTCGAGCTCGTCGGTCGCGATCCCCAGGTCGATGGCCTCGGCGCCCGCGGCGGCGATCTGTGCGCGGAGCCCCGGCCCGTTGGCGTCCGGGATGCCGGCCGGCCCGAGGTCCGCTCCCGGCGGCCTGACCTCGTCGCCCGTGGCGAGCACGGCGATCCTCGGCCGGCGGTGGACCCGGATCCGCTCGACGCCCGCGCCGGCGAGCAACGCGATCCCCGCGGCCCCGATCGCGGCGCCGGCATCCAGCAGCATGTCGCCCGCTCGCAGGTCGCTCCCTTCGTCGCGCACGGACCCGCCGGGCGGGACGACCTGATGGACGAGGCAGGCGGCGGGCAACGGGCCGGTTGCGTCGCGGCCGCGCTGACCGGGCTCCCCGGCGCGGTCGACCGGCGTGGTGGCCTCCACCGGGACCACCGCGTCCGCGCCGGCCGGCAGCCTCGCGCCGGTGGCGATCCGGGCGGCGGTGCCCCGCCGAACCGTGACCGTGGAGGCCACCCCGGCGCGGATTTCGGCGATGACCTCGAGGCCGATCGGCGCATCGTCGGTCGCCCCGGTCGTGTCGCCCGCCTGGATCGCGTAGCCGTCCATCGCGGCGTTGGGCCACGGGGGCAACGAGACGCGGGCCGTCACGCGCTCGGCCACGACCCGGCCGAGTGCGTCGGCGACGAGGATCGGTTCGCTCTCGAGGGCCTCCGCCGCCGCGAGGACCGCGTCACGGGCCGCCTCGACGCTCAGCAGCGCCGGACCGGTCGACAGTGTCACGGGCTGGTCCCGTGGGCGGCCGGCGCCAGGGCCGGGGGCGGCGCCGCGCGACGGAGCGCGCGACGCGCACGCGGACCGGCAGCCGCGGCGACGACCACGCAGCCCGCCACGATGACCACGCCGACGACGATGGCGGTCTCCTGCCAGAACTGGAACGGGAAGAGCTGGACGAGCCGCTCGGTCGCCGGATCGAAGTCGTACGATCCGGCCGGGAAGAGCACCTCGTGGAACGCCTCGAACAACGCGTCGAAGGCGACCAGGGCAACGGCGCCGAGGGCGACGATCGCGACCGCCAGGCCCGAGGCGCCACGCCGGACCGCTCGCCATGTCGCGGCGCGGCCCGTCCGGCGGCTCGCCAGGACCAGGACGACGCCCGACGCCGCGGCGAGGAGGAAGAGCCCGGTGAAGACCGTCCGGACGTCGCGCATGTGGCCACGCTCGCGATCGTCCAGGACCGGGTCCCCGGCCACCGCGACGCGGAAGTCCGGTGGTCCGAACACGAGGTCGGACAGGATCGAGCCGGTGATCGTGTTCAGCTCCGGCGTCGTGAACCCCGTCCAGGCGGCGGCATTCGCGCGTCCCTGCTCGAACGAGACCCACTGCGGCGTCAGGAACGGCAGGATCGCGAGCGCGACGATGACGATCGCGGTGGCGAGGCCCGTCAGGACGGAGGCGGCGCGCGCGCCGAGGGCGTTCACCGGCCCATCGTAGCCCGTCGGGGCCGCCTCACTCGTCCTCGAGCGTCCTCGCCTGGTCCCACCAGCCCTCCATCGTGAGGTCCGACGGAGGATCGACCTTGAGCTCCGCCGCTGCGGCTCGGAGCCGCGCCTTGAAGGTGTCGACGTCGAGCGCGAGGATCCGCCTGAGGCCCTCGATCCTGGCCTGGATCAGGAGCTGGTGCTCGGCCGGGCCGAAGCTCGCCAGGTTGAGCATGAGTGCCTCGTCACGCCACATCAGCACGTCGTTGGTCGTGGCGTCGACCTGGTCGGCGAGGGTCTGGCGGCGCGTCGGCGTCTCCGACACCTCGAGCAGCAGGCCGGTGGTGAAGATCCCCTGGCGGTCGAGGCGGTCCAGGTGGACGGGTTCGATGCGGGTCAGCTCGTTGATCGGTGGCACGGCGCGATGATGCCATGACCGCCTCGACCGCATCAGGCCGGGCGGCCGGCCTCCCGCCCGACGGGACGCAGATGGGTCGTCACGCCGTACGTTTCGCCGGTCTCCGGGTCGCGGCGCGCCGCGACCACGAGGCGGCGCTCGCCGGCCGGCGTCATGATCCGGCAGGCCAGCGGCTTGCCGCCCTGGTACACGAGGTCCATCAACTCGAACGCCGCCGACGGCAGGTCGACCATGGCTTCGCGGGCCGGCTGGCCGATGGAGCGCTCGCCGAACGCCGCCATGAACGCCCGGTTGCCGTGCACGATCATGTGCCCGGCCCCGACATGAAAGGCGGCAGGATACGGCGGCCCAGGGATCACCTGCCGCGACGTCTCCCGGTCGGTCATCGGGCCGCCTCGAGCACGGCCCGCCCAAAGCCACCGAGCGCGATGTCGTCGAGGGGCGGGTTGATCAGCCCGGCCCGCGCGTCGCGGAACGCGCGCTCGAGCCGTCCGGCCAGGAACCCGGGCCCGCCTGCGATCCGGAGCGCCTCGTCGGTCGCGCCGACCGCGGCGTTGGTGGCCGTGATCTTGGCCAGCGAGAGGTCCGGGACGATCCGCGCCTGCGCCGCGGCGTCGCCGGCCGCCGCATCCCATCGCCGGGTGGCGTCGAACAGCACGATCCGCGCCGCCCGGAGCGTCGCGTCCAGCCGGCCCAGCCGCAGCTGAACCGACGGGATGTCGGCGACCGCCGTGCTCCCGTCGCCCGGCCGCCGGTCGCGCGCCCATCGGGCAACCGTCCCGCGCGCACCCTCGCCCACGCCGAGGTACGTCGCCGCGACCGCAGCCGCAAAC
>JACQEF010000017.1 GCA_016200745.1 Chloroflexota bacterium
GCCGCGGACCGAGCGGTACATCTTCTTGTGCTCGAAGAAGATCACGGGGTCGGGGTCGCGGATCGACGAGCGGAGCAGCCCCTTGGCGTCATGCGGGGTCGACGGCACGACGACCTTGAGCCCCGGCACGTGCGTGAAGAACGCCTCGACCGACTGCGAGTGGTAGAGCGCGCCGTGGACGCCGCCGCCGTACGGCGCGCGGATCGTCATCGGCACGCCGTAGCCGTTGTTCGAGCGGTAGCGCATCCGGGCCGCCTCGGACACGATCTGGTTGAAGGCCGGGAAGATGAAGTCGGCGAACTGGATCTCGCACACTGGCCGGAGCCCGTTGACCGCCGCGCCGATCGAGGTCCCGACGATCATCGATTCGGTCAGCGGGGTGTCGATGACGCGTTCGTCGCCGAATTCGGCCCACAGCCCGTCGGTGGCCAGGAAGACGCCACCCTTCTTGCCGACGTCCTCGCCCAGGACGATGACCGACGGGTCCCGACGCATCTCGTCGGCGAGCGTCTCGCGGATCGCGTCGATGAACGTCTTCGACGCCATCAGGCCCGCGCCCCTGGTGGGGTGGTGTCGGGCTCGTCGGCGTAGACGAAGCGCGTGGCCGTCGCCGGATCGGGGTCCGGCTGCGCCTCGGCGTAGTCGGTCGCATCCTCGACGGCGGCCTTGATCTCGGCGGCCAGGCGCGCCTCGAGCTCGTCGGTCAGCACGCCGGTGTCGCGGAGCTGGGCGCGGAAGCGCGGCAGGGCGTCGTGGCCCTTTTCGGCCGCGAGTTCCTCGGCCGAGCGGTACTTGGTCTGCTGGTCGTCCGACGAGTGGGCGGTCAGCCGGGTCACCTTGGCCTCGATCAGCGTGGGGCCATGACCGGCGCGCGCCCGGGCGACCGCATCGCGCGATGCGACATAGCAGGCCAGCACGTCCGCACCGTCGACCACGACGCCGGGGATCCCGTACCCGGCCGCGCGCTCGGCGACGTCGGCGACCGAGACCTGCATCGCGGCCGGCACGCTGATCGCGTAGCCGTTGTTCTCCACCACGAACACGAATGGGAGCTTGTGGATGGCCGCGAAGTTGAGGCCCTCGTGGACGTCGCCCTGGTTCGACGAGCCCTCGCCCATCGTGGTCATCGCGACCTGGCCGGTCTTGCGGATCTTGGCCGCCAGGGCGATCCCCACCGCGTGGAGCAGCTGGGTGGCGACCGGCGACGAGACCGACACGATGTTGTGCTCGTGGCTGCCGTAGTGGCCGGGCATCTGGCGGCCGCCCGAGGACGGGTCCGCGGCGGTCGCGTACTGCGCCGTCATGATGTCGCGCGGGCTCATCCCGAACGTCAGGCAAGTGGCGATCGAGCGGTAGAACGGCGCGATCCAGTCGTGGCCCTTCTGGAGCGGCCAGGCGATCCCGACCTGCGCGCCCTCGTGTCCCTGGCCGCTGATGACGAATGGGATGCGGCCCGCCCGGTTGAGGATCCACATCCGCTCGTCGACCGCCCGGGCGAGCGCCACGAGCCGGTACATCTCGACCAGGTCGGCATCGGACAGGCCGTACGGCTCGCCGAGATGGGTTTCGCCGCGCTTGGTCACGGCCATCGGACGGTTCTGGCCTCCTGCTGGCACCGAGCGGTGCTCGGGGACCTTCCTAGAAGTTGATGGAGCGCCCGTCGACCGCCATGGCGGCCTCGCCGATGACCTCGGACAGGGTCGGATGTGCGTGCGTCGCCGCGCCGATCTCCCAGGGGGTGGCTTCGAGAGTGAACCCGAGCGAGGACTCGGCAATCAGGTCGGTCGCATGCGGGCCCACGATGTGGACGCCGAGCGTGTCGTCGGTCTCGGCGTCGCCGATGACCTTGGCGAAGCCCTCGTACTCGCCGCCGATGATCGCCTTGGCGATCGCCTGGAACGGCACCTTGCCGATCTTGACCTTGAGACCGCGCTCGGCGCACTGCGCCTCGGTCAGCCCGATCGAGGCGATCTCCGGCCGGCAATAGGTCGCCCGGGGCTGCCTGGTGTAGTCCATGTCGTGGACGTCCGGGTCGCCGGCGATCGTGTGCGCGGCGATGATCCCCTCGTGGGCCGCGGTGTGGGCCAGCCACAGCCCGCCGATCGCGTCGCCGATCGCGTAGACGTGCGGCTCCTTCGTCCGCATCCGGCCGTTGACCTTGATCACGCCGCGATCGGTCTCGATCTTGGTCGTCTCGAGCCCGATCTCCTCGATGTTGGCGGCGCGCCCGGTAGCGACCAGCATCAGCTCGGCGCGCAGCTCGGCGGGTTCCTTGCCCTCCGGACCGACCATCAGGCAGACGCCGTCGTCGTCCGAGGTCACCGACTTCGTATCGAAGCGGGCCGACGTCATCACGCTGATGCCGCGCTTGGTGAAGCTGCGCTCGACGAGCTTGCTCACGTCGGCGTCCTCGAGCGGCACGATCTGCGGCAGGTACTCGAGCAGGGTGACCTTGACCCCGACGTCGTGGAACATGCTGGCGAACTCGACCCCAACCGCTCCGGCCCCGACGATCACGATGTCCTTGGGGAGCGAATCCATCCTCAGGATGTCGTCGCTGGTCACGATCCGCTTGCCGTCTGGCTCCAGCCCGGGCAGCGACTTCACGCGCGAGCCGGTGGCCAGGATCACGTCCGTCGCGTTGAGGACCCGCTCGCCGCCGGCGCCGGGCGTCCCGTCCTCGCCCGGCTGGCTGACCCGGACCTTGCCCGGGCCGTCGAGCCGGCCGCGGCCGTCGATCCAGGTGACCTTGTTCTTGGCGATGAGCGTCTTGAGGCCGGTCCACATCCGCTTCACGACGGCGTCGCGCCGCGCGGCCATGGCCGCGTAGTCGATCACCGGCTCGCCCGTCAGGACCAAGCCGAAGTCCTTGGCGTGGCGGAGCCGGTCGGCGAAGGCTGCCGACTCGAGGAGCGCCTTGGTCGGGATGCAACCGCGGTGCAGACACGTGCCGCCGAGCTTGTCCTGGTCGACGAGGGCGACCTTCAGCCCGAGCTGCGCCGCCCGGAACGCCGCCGTGTAGCCGCCGGTTCCGGCGCCGAGCACGACGAGATCGAAGTCATTGGAGGAGCCGACGGCCATGGTCAGGGTGCCTCAGTGGGCCACGTGCCGAACCGGCCGGGCGGGTGGATCATCGTTGGCGATGGTACGCGCGGGGTCGCGAGCCGCGCAACCGAGGGCCCTGCCGGGACGCCGGCTTGTCTCGGCGGACCCTGATGCTAGACTCCGGCCTCGGGCGTCCATCGGCCGGACGTCGGGGATCGTCAGTGGAGCGTGCCGTTGGACCTCGCGGTTGTCCTGAGCACCGCCATCCTGATGCTCGTCGCCTATCTCGCCGGATCGATCCCGGTCGGTGTCGTGGTCGCTCGGATCAGCGGCGGCACGGATCCCCGCACGATCGGGTCGGGGCGAACGGGCGGGACCAACGCGTTGCGGGCGCTCGGCCGCAAATGGGCGGCTGTCGTGGTCTCCGGTGACCTGCTCAAGGGCATCCTGCCGGTGCTGCTGGCCCGGTTCGTGACCGGCGGCGATCCCCTGGTCGAGGCTCTTTGCGCGGCGAGCGCGGTCGCGGGCGCCATCTGGTCGGTCTTCGCCGGGTTCCGCAGCGGACGGGGCGTCGGTACCGGCGTCGGGACGATGCTCGTGATCCAGCCGCTGGCCGTCGTCCTCGCCACGCCGGTGTTTGTCGGCGTGATCCTTCTGACCCGGTACGTGTCGCTCGGTTCGCTGCTCGGCTCGGCGGCGATGCTGCCGGTCATGCTGCTCTTCCTGGTCGTGGCCCCGGGGACACCGCTCTCGTACGTGCTCTACGCCGCGGTCGGCGCGGGCTTCATCTGGCTCGCCCACTCCGACAACATCAACCGGCTCCTGCACGGCACCGAGCGCAAGTTCGACCTGGGCCTGCTGGCCGGCAAGCGCCCGAGCGGCGGCTGACTCGGTCCCGGCAGGTCGGGCGGCGCCTTCTCCCGACCGCGCAGGCGGCGCGAGGGTTGGCGTGCTTGGCTGGCGTCAAACGCGAACCGATTCTTGCCCCGGCGGCCAGACTCCGGACAGGAGGTCCGGGAACGAGCTCCCGCCCTCGCCGGGTCTTGCTCGTACGGCAAAGAAGTCGGGGTGGGAGAAGACGACTCGGCCGTCCCTTCGTCCGGTCTGTGACGGGCGGCAAGATGCGCCGCTCGAGAGCGAAACCACCGAGCGAACACCGCATGCGACGCGCTGGTCACGCGTCAGGAGGCGGGCAAAGTGCGACCCGGGTCGGCTGACAACCCGGGTCGAGGATCACGCTGGTTCGGCGGGCCGTGAGTCGGCCCGCGCCGAGAGGGTCCTTGCGATCAGCCGCCGCGCTGGCTGCGGAAGCAATCGCTGCAGTAGACGGGCTTGCCGCTGGTCGGGCGGAACGGGACCTGGGCCTCACGGCCACAACTCGAGCACGTGGCGCTGAACATCTCGCGCGGTCCGCGATCGCGGGCGCCGTAGCCACCGCCGCCGCCATAGCCACCGCCGGAACCGCCGGCCGAATAGCCACCGCCCGCACCGTAGCCACCGTAGGAGCTCCCGCCGCCCTCAGCGTTGCGCGCGGCCTTGCGGCTGGCGCGACAGGAAGGGCAGCGGCGCGGCTCGGTGAAGCCACGCTGCGCGTAGAAGTCCTGCTCGGACGCGGTGAAGACGAACTCCTGTCCGCAATCCGCACAGGTCAGGTTCTTGTCGTTGTACACGAAAACGAAACTCCTCTCGGTAGCCGGCGCGAGCCCATCGGGTTTTCTCGCGTCAGCCGTGAGAGGAGTCCGAGTTGCGTCGAGCTACGTTCTGGCCACGGACGTTTCCGTGGCGTTTACCGGCGCGATGCTACGCGATGAACGTGGGCTTGCATAGCCCTGACTTTCAGTCAACCGGGGCCGGTGTCGTGACCGTCGGCCCGGGTGGCCCGGGCGCGGCGACCGCGAACTCCCGGCGGGCCGACGCGAGGTAGTTCTGGACCTCCAGGGCCTGCCGCGAATCGCCCCAGCCGAGCTCCTGGCCGAGGATCTGCGCGACCCGCGGCGCGATCGCCGCGCCACGGTCCGGGAGCTCCTGTGCCAGCCGCGTACGCCGGGCCAGGACGTCATCGAGCGTGAACGCCAACTCCTGCCGACCCGCCCACGCGACCTCGACCTCGAGGAACGCGCGGCCCTCGACGAGGGGGCGAAGCAGGTCCAGCTCGGCGCCCACCGATACCAC
>JACQEF010000248.1 GCA_016200745.1 Chloroflexota bacterium
CGGGCCAGCCGAGGTCGTGGAGGTAGATCCAGACCCTGCGCGTGACCTCGAGGGCCGCCTCCCGCTCCGCTTCGCTCGCGGAGATGTCGGACGGACGCTGCGGGTCGATGTCGATCGGCAGCCAGCGGCGCGCGACGACGTCCCGGTCGGAGGCCGTCGAGCGTGAGCTCTGCCTGATGCGGTTGGCGGCTCGCGCCAGGAGCGCGGGGGCGACCGGGTTGAGGGTGATGTAGACGTTCTCTCGGCCGTCGTAGGGCCGGACGGCCGCCGCCAGTGCGACGGGGTCGTCGAAGTACCCGGAGTCGGTCCGACGGGAGGTCGGGATGCGGACCTCGCGGACGTCGCCAGGGCGCGACAGGACTGCGAGGAACGAACGGAGGTCGTCGGCGGGCTCGGCGGTGGGCTCCGCGTTCATGCGACGGCCTCCGCGGCCGGGATGACCACGCGGAGGCGGGCGCCCGGGGCCAGCTCGACGCAGCGGATCAGGTAACCGCGCTCTGGCAGACAGCGACCGGACGGCGGGCAGGCCTCGTGGGCGATCGGCAGGCGGATGTACCAGCCCGTGCCAGGATGGGCGAGGAACCAGCGACGGTCCGCCTCGGACGCCGCGTCGATCGCGGCCTCGTGGAGCGGGTCGACGTGACCGGGCGCGGGACGACGACTACGCGGGGGAGGTGCCATCCGACTGGCCCTCCGTCGCGTGGGCCGACCCGGGGGTCTCAACGACCGGGTCGGCCTTCCTGTTGGCCGCGGTGTCGGCAGCCTGCCACGCCGCCCGGATCACGTCAGCGGCGACGGGATCCAGGTGGTCGAGTCGGAGGATGCGCGGCGGCCCCCAGCGCTTGCGGATCGAAGCGCGGCCAGCAGCGACGCGGGCGGGATCCTTGGGGCGGTCGGGGGTAGAAACAGAAGAAGCCACCAAGACGAGCCCTCCCGGTACCCTGGGGGTGCCGATGGGATCCGCTGATGGCGTTCGTCATCGACCGGCTGCGGTGGCCGATCGGCCCGTCTCTCTGGTTCTTCGGCTTCTTCGGGGACGTACTGTCCGCACCTATCGTATTAGCGTCGGGCGCCCCGTCTACACATCCCCGGGGCCAGGGGGTTCGAGCGCGCGAGCGTGGCGCGCGAGCTCTCGCAGCGCGGGGCGGAAGCGGCTGAGCGCTCCGGGCTAGACTCGGCTGACCGACAGAAGTGGGGAGCTGACTTGGCGCGATCTCGGACTACTGGCGCTCGGGACACGGGGGTGAACCTCGGCTTCGAGGCGAAGCTCTGGCAGGCGGCGGACGCCCTCCGCAACAACATGGACGCCGCCGAGTACAAGCACGTCGTCCTGGGCCTGATCTTCCTCAAGTACATCAGCGACGCCTTCGAGGCCAAGCACGCCGAGCTTGAGGCCGACCGCGCCCATGGCGCCGACCCGGAGGACCCCGACGAGTACCGGGCCGCCACGATCTTCTGGGTGCCCAAGGAAGCCCGCTGGTCCGCTCTCAAGGCTGCCGCACCGCAGCCGACGATCGGCACCCTCGTCGACGACGCGATGGCCGCCATCGAGCGCGACAACCCATCGCTCAAGGGCGTGCTCCCCAAGGACTACGCTCGGCCCGGCCTCGACAAGGCGCGCCTCGGCCAGCTCATCAACCTCGTGTCGGACATCGCCCTCGGTGCCCCAGCCGACCGGGCCAAGGACACCCTTGGGCGCGTCTACGAGTACTTCCTCGCCCAGTTCGCGTCCGCCGAGGGCAAGCAGAGCGGCCAGTTCTACACGCCGCGGCACGTCGTCCGCGTGCTCGTCGAGATGCTCGCCCCGTACAAGGGCCGCGTCTACGATCCATGCTGCGGCAGCGGCGGCATGTTCGTCCAGAGCGAGCGGTTCATCGAGGCGCATGCCGGACGCATCGGCGACATCAGCATCTACGGCCAAGAGTCCAACTACACGACCTGGCGCCTGGCCAAGATGAACCTCGCCATCCGCGGCATCGACGCCCAGATCGCCCACGGCGACACGTTCCACAACGACCGCCACCCCGACCTCAAGGCCGACTACGTCCTCGCCAACCCGCCGTTCAACGACTCCGACTGGCGGGGAGGCCTCCTGAAGGACGACAGGCGCTGGGTCTACGGCACGCCGCCGGCCGGCAACGCCAACTTCGCCTGGGTCCAGCACTTCATCAGCCACCTCGCGCCGACCGGGATCGCCGGGTTTGTCCTGGCGAACGGCTCGATGAGCGCGAACCAGTCCGGCGAGGGCGAGATCCGCCAGAACATCGTCGAGGCCGACCTCGTCGACTGCATGGTCGCGCTGCCGGGCCAGCTCTTCTACTCCACCCAGATCCCGGTCTGCCTCTGGTTCCTCGCCCGCGACAAGCGCAACGGCCGCTTCCGCGACCGGCGGAGCGAGACGCTGTTTATCGATGCCCGCAAGCTCGGCTCGCTCGTGGACCGGACCCATCGCGAATTGAGCGACGAGGAGATCGCCCGGATCAGTGGCGTCTACCACGCGTGGCGTGGCGATCCCGGCGCTGCCGAGTACGCAGACGAGCCCGGCTTCTGCCGATCAGTCACGCTCGACGAGATCCGCGGCCACGGCCACGTCCTGACGCCGGGTCGCTACGTCGGCGCAGCCGATGCCGAGGAGGACGACGAGCCATTCGACGACAAGATGCGCCGGCTTGCGGCCACCTTGCGAGAGCAAATGGCCGAGGGGCGACGGCTCGACGCTGTGATCGAGGCAAATCTCCGGGAGCTTGGCTTCGGTGAGTGAATGGCCGCTGGTCGCGATCGATGACCTGGTCGAGGACATCATCGATCGACGTGGCGTCACCCCGATCAAGCTCGGTTCCAACTTCACCGAAGCCGGCCACCGCGTCATCTCCGCGAAGCTCGTCAAGGGTGGTGCGGTTGATCTTGCCGCCGACGTGCCGAGATACATCGACGAGCGCACGTACGCACGGTGGATGCGTAGCCCGCTCCGCGCTGACGACGTGATCCTCACGTCGGAGGCGCCATTGGGTGAGGTGGCGTACCTCGGGTCTGACGTGGACTGGGTTCTTGGACAGCGCCTCTTCGCCCTGCGGAGCGACAAGCGACGACTTCATGGACGCTATCTGTACTACGCGCTCCAGGCAGATCCTTCGAGGTCGGACCTGCTTTCGCGCGCAACGGGGACGACGGCGCAGGGGATCCGGCAGACGGAGCTCCGACGGGTCCGCATTCCGCTGCCTCCCCTCGCCGAGCAGCACTACATTGCCGACACCCTCGGCGCCCTCGACGACAAGGTCGCACTGAACCGCCGGACCAGCGAGAACCTCGAGGCGACCGCCCGGGCTCTCTTCAAGTCCTGGTTCGTGGACTTCGATCCGGTCCGTGCCAAGGCGGAGGGCCGCGACCCCGGCCTCCCGCCGCCCATCGTCGACCTTTTCCCGGACCGCCTCGTCGAATCCGGCCTCGGTGAGATCCCGGAGGGTTGGGGGATTGCGCCGCTCGACACCATCGCGGAACTCCAGGTCGGTGGAGACTGGGGGCAGGACGGACCGGGCACCAATGGCGTGGCCGTCAGATGCCTGCGAGGCGTTGACTTGGATCGGATTCGCCGCGCGGGTTGGTGCGATGCGCCGACACGGTTCGTGTCGCCACGCAGCATCGAGAAGCGCAGCCCCACCGATCATGACGTCCTGATAGAAGGGTCCGGCGAATGCGGTCGTTCGCTCGCCTTCGCAGGTGTGCCTGACCTGTTCGCCGAGCCTGTCGTCTACTCGAACTTCTGCAAGCGCGTTCGATGTGAAGGCCGCGGCTCAGCCGTTTACGTTGAGCAACACCTCAACGGGCTGGTCAGGTCGGGCGTGATGAAGACATACGTGACCGGGACAGCAATGCCCAATCTAGACATCAACGGCCTGCTCAAGGGCTACGAACTCGTAGTGCCTCCCGGGCCTGTGCGTGACTCTTACGCGGACTTCGTGCTGCGAGCGAGGGCACGGCTCTACTCGCCGGAATCGAGGACGGTGTCGGAGATCCGCGAAGCGCTACTGCCCCGCCTCCTGTCGGGTAAGTTCAAGCCGTGACCACAATGGCGGAGCACTTCGACCTTCGGCGGCGGGCGCCGGTTGCGTAGGATCGCGACGTGTCCACGCTCACCAGGACAACAGCAACACGGCCGTTCGAGTCGCTCAGCCCGTCGCAGTTTGAGGCCGTGATTCGGCAGGTTCTCGGACGCCTTGACGGCGTCGAATGGGAGACCATGCCAGATCCGATCGGGCATCTCGGGTCGGACGCTGGCCAGGACATCCGGGCGACGCAAATGGCGCGCGGCACCAAACGCGTCACGCGCCGGGAGTGGCTGGTCCAGGTGAAACGCTACGAGAAGATCCACCCGAAGGATCTCGAGAAGATCGTCGACAAGGCGATCCCGTCGGGCTCGAAAGCGCCGTACGCGCTCGTCGTAGCCGTGCCTTGCGACGCGACCAAGCGGAGCTTCGACACGTTCAGGGACCGAGCACAGGCTCGGGGCGTGAAGAGACCCGAGCTCTGGACACGCGAGAAGCTGAACGACGCACTCAACGATCCGAAGAACGCGAGGACGGCGAGTTTCTACTTCGGTGACGGCAGCGCGATACCCGGCACGGTGCCGATACCCATCGCGCTTGACCGGAGCGGCGGGCGCGATGCGCCTCTGCTCGGGCGCGAAGATGAGGTGAAAGCCCTCCTCAGGGCCACTGATGACGTGCTCATCGTTGGGCCGGCGGGATCAGGCAAGAGCCGCCTCGCCGCCGAGATCCCGGGCCGGCGCTTCCTGACCCTCGGGGCCGATCCGAACGGCGTCGCCGAGAGCCTTCGCCTGGATCAGCCTACTCACATCGTGCTCGACGACGCTGGGCTCGACCTCGCCCGGCTCGACATGCTCCTCGAACTACGGCAGCAGGGACATGAGTTCGCGATCGTTGCGACGACCTGGGCGGAGACGGCGGATGACGTCCGCGCGCGCCTCACGGGCGCCGTCCGCATCGACATCTCGCTCCTGGAGCGCGCCGAGATGGACACAACCCTGAAGGCCACCGGGATCAGCAATTACTACCTCCGCGGCTGGATCCTGGACCTCGCGGAGGGAAGACCCGGATGGGCGATCGGCTTGGCGGATCTCGCAAAGGGCGGACGGGTCGAGGACGTTCTGTCCGGGCGAGCATTGATCGAGCGGATCGGCCCGTATCTGCATCGATTGAACCCCGCGGGCGGCGACAGGGTGATGGCGTTGCTCGGGGTTCTCGCCGCACTCGGTCCGCTGGCGGAGGGTGAGCTCGCAGGTCTCGACGCCTTCCTCGGGATAGGGCGCCTGGATCGCCTCGGCCTCCTACGGGAAGCTGCGGCGGTGGGCATGGTCGAGCTGCGCGGCGGCGCTCTCGGGGTCGCCCCGAGAGCCTTGCGGCCCGCGCTCATGACTCACGCCTTCTTCGACGGCACGTCACGACTGCCATTTGGCGATCTCCTCGCAGCCTTCCCGCATCGCACAGCTGAGATCGTGATGCGGGTCATCGAGGCGGCTCGTGCGGGATCGACCGCGGCCCGAGCCGAGGTCGATCGCCTGCTGCCCGACTTAAGCCTGCTCTTCAACTGGAGTGGCCTGGCCACGCTTGAGGCCTTCGCGACCATCGACGATGCAGCCGCGCAGCGAGCTCTCCGTGAGACGGAGGGATTGGACGCCTCACATGAAGCGCGCCGCCGAGTCCTGACCGCCACCACTCGCCAGTTCCTGAGCCCCGAGGCCATCGGGCCGTTGCTCTCGGCCGCCATCGGCGACGGGCGCGCGGAGCACTCCGCCCCCGATCACCCGGTCCGGATCCTCGGCGAGATCGGACGGCAAATCGACCCGCATGGCCGAACGACGTTCGAGCTGCGCGCTCGGGTGCTCGTGGCAGCGAACGGGTGGCTCGAGGCGGACCCGACGCTCGCTCGTCAGGAGATCTGGGCCCGGGTGGTGGCGCATCAACTCGACCCGCATGTGGACGGCGTGTACTCCGATACCGGCTCACCGATGACGATCCACCTGGCATCCGGGTTCGAGAGCGAGGCGCGCATCCGAGCCATTGGGGATGAGCTGTGGCCAGAGGCACGCGCACGGCTTCCGCTGGTTGAGACTCGAGCGCTGGTCCTGCTTTCCTCGGCCATTCGCGAGCTCGGTGAGGTGAGGCAAGGCTTCCCAGCGCGGGCCGATGCCGTCCCGACGCCGGAGATGTCCGCTGCTGCAGGGGTCGTATTTGACCAGATCTCAGGTGACCTCACCGCATTGGCGCAGACGCGGCCCGGCCTCCAGCTTGCGCTACACCGAATTCGCAGAGACATCGGCGTCGGCCCGCGGCAGCAGATCGACCCTGAGTTCCGACTCCTGGCAATGGGGTGGCACTCCCACGTCCTCCGCGACGACACGAAGCACATCGGTCATGCCGTCGATCGCCTGGTACACCGGTGGTTGGCCGAGAGCCCGAGCACCCTCATGGCGCGTGTGGCGCAGTGGGGGGCCGAGGCCGCCCTGGCCGGCACGGACCTCGAGCCCGTCGGGTCGATGGCCATGCACCGCTACGGAGAACAGGTGGGGGATCTCGACGCCGCCGTGCAGGCAGCCCTTGACGCGGGGATCGGGTCCGAGATCGGCTCGCTGGTGCGGATGGCAGTCACCCGAGCGACCGGTGAACCCGCGTGGCTCTCGCAGCTGTTCGCGGGCCCACAGCGATGGCTCGGGTTGAGCGTCGCCCTTGATCCGGGCGTCGACCCGCAAGTTGCGCAACGCGCAACAACCGAGCTGCGGCCTGACGAGGCCCGCCTGGCGGAGGTTTCGGCGCTCCGCCATAGCCGCGATGCTCGAGGCAGCTGGGACGTCTTGCATGCGCTGCTCACACACCCCGCGTCGGAGGTGCGCGCGGCCGCTGCCCTCGCCCTCCCGGCCTCGGGCGCGGGCAGCCCGCCGACTCTATCCCCCGACCGATATGCCGAGTGGAGGGCTGCGTTCCTCGACGCACCGCTCGCCGATCACGACAACTACCACCTGGGGCAGCACCTGAACGCTCTTGCGACGAATGATCCTGAGCTCGCCGCCTCCTGGATGCTCTCCCAGGTGGCTGGCGATGCACGACTATGGCGGCTGGGCTTCGTCCACGACTTGGACCTATCCTCAATGCCCCGCGCCAATCGCGACGACCTGCTGCAGCGCACCGCTCCTGAGAAGCGCGAACAGGTCTTGCAGCACCTATTGGGCGACGAGCCGGATTGGGCCGACGACCTGCTGGATGCTGGCGTGGTGACGATCGGCCAGGTCCTCTCGGCGCTGATGGGCGACAACCGGGATGGCATTGGCGCCGCAGAGGCGATCGCCTGGGCCCCGACGCTGATGCGCCACGGTGCAGGCTCGGGAGATGTCCTGCGCTTGATGGATCTCGGCCACACGGGTCCCGAGTCAAACCACTACCAGAAGTTGCGCGCATCGCTCGAGGCACAGCCGGCGCCGGCGGATCCCGCGCTCGAGGCCTTCCGTCAGACCGGGATCGCGCGGTTCGCCGAACTGGAGCGCGAGGCCGCTGGGCGCGAACGCGAGGAGCGGATCACCGGTCGCATCCACTGATCGGATCCACCAGCGTGCGACGTCACTCGAGTCCGAAGGCTTGACATCTTTACAGAATGCCCTATCTTTACAGTCAGTGTGAAGAACGCCACTTCTGTTAAGAATGAAGGCCTCGCCCCATGGGCCGTCACCCTGCTGCGGGCGCTTCCCGGCGCCCCGGTGGTTGGTGACGCGCTGCCCGGCTCCCGCGACGACGGCAGCCTCCGGTTCTCCGACGCCGGTCTCGTCTTGCGGGTGGAGCAGAAGGCCCACGTTGACGCGGTGATCGCCCACTCGATCGAGGACCGCAGCGTCGGCCGACCTGAGCCTCTGCTGGTCGTCGCCAGAACAACCACCTCCGGGGCGCGCGAGATCCTCGAATCGCACGGAATCGGCTACGTCGACGCCGCGGGCAACGCGGCGATCGACCTGCCGGGTCTCCACGTCCGCACGGGATCGCTGACGAGGTCTGGGTCGTTCACCGCCGATGCCGTCGTCGTCCCTGCCGCGAGCGCGCCTGCGTTGCCGCGCCTCGCGGGCAAGGCCGGGCTGATCGCCCAGGCGCTCATCCTCGAGCCGGAGCGTGCGTGGACGCTCGATGCCATGGCCGACCGAGCGGGCGTCTCGACCGCGCTCGCCCACCGTGTGTTCTCTCGGCTCGAGCGGGCGACGGTACTGGCGGCAGACGGCCGGGGGCCACGCAAGACCCGTCGGGTGGCCTCCCCCGCCGCGCTCCTGGACCTCTGGGCGGAGGAGGCCGTCGAGCCGAAGGAGCGGCGTACACCGGCATACCTGCTGCTGCGGGGCGACGGGGCCCGAGAAGTCTCCTCACGGCTGGCGAAGCACGACCTGGCCCACGCCGTGACGGGGGTGGCGGCCGCCGCCCGGCGCGCGCCCGTCCTGACGTCGGTTCTCGTCATCGAGGTCCGCGTCGAGGCGGCAGCGACCTCGGCCGAGGTCGCTGCGGCTGCCGACGCGCGGCTCGTCGACGAAGGGGCGAATCTCGTGTTCATCCAGGGGCGCGACGACGCGGAGCTGCGGCTGAGGCGTGAGCTCGAGGGGGTTTGGCTTGCGGCAGAGACACGCGTGTACCTCGACGCTCTTCGGGATCCGCGCCGGGGGGCCGAGCAGGCGCGCGAGTACCGCTCCCAGGTGTTCGGGTTCTGATGACACTCTCTGCGGCCGACTACGACGAGCAAGGCACCAAACTGTGCGAGCGCGCGCTCGTCACGGTGATCGGCGACGCCGGCTTCTGGGGCCGCTCGCTGTACCTCGTCGGCGGTCTCGTGCCGCGCTACCTGGTCGGCCCAGTCTCCCCACCCGCTCCAGCGCACGTGGGCTCCCGCGACGTGGACCTCGCGGTGGCATTCGCGGTCGACGGCTTTGACGCCACCGGCTACGAGACCCTCGAGCGGAACCTGCGCGACGGCGGCTTCACGCAGGCCCCGAACGAGGGAGATCCGGAGTTCCGCTGGCGGCGGACGGTGGAAGGGCGCGACCTCGTGCTCGAGTTCCTGTGCGACACGGACGAGGTCCCCGAGGGCCGGAACTTCAAGCCGCGGTCCGGCGCCGGCTCCCGCTTCCAGGCATTCAACGTGGCGGGCGTGCGGCTGCTGCCCGTCGACCACCGGCCGGTCGAGATCGAGGCGGAGCGGCTCGACGAGGGCGGGCTGTCGCGGGTCCCGGTCCGCATCGCCGGGCTGGCGCCGTTCGTCACGCTCAAGATCCGCGCCTTCGTCGATCGACACCACGACAAGGACGCCTACGACCTCGTCTACACCCTTCTCAACTACGCCGATGGACCGGGCGGCGCCGGCTCCGCGATCGCTGCGAGCCCCGTGATCGGGGACGCCCTCGTCATCGACGCCCTCGAGCGCGTCCGCGAGCGGTTCGCCGAACCGGGGCACGACGGGCCGGCGTCGTACGCCCGCTTCCTGGGGTCGGGCCTCGGCGAGGACGCGGTCGCCCGGCTGCGGAACGAGGCCGTCGAGGCCGTCCGGATCGCCATGGCAGCGGTCGACCGCGCGATGGGCACGCCATGAGCGGCTCCTTCACCGAGTCCATCGTCGAGGAGGCGGCCCTCGCCGTCCTCGGCAGGCTCGACTGGGCGGTCCTCCATGGTCCGGAGATCGCGGTGGGGACGGCGGCCGCCGAGCGCGCGGATCCCGGGTACCGCGACGTCATCCTCGAGCGGCGGCTGCGGGCCACAATCGCCCGCCTCAACCCCGCGCTGCCGGCCGCGGCCATCGACGACGCGCTCCGCAAGCTGACCCGGGTGGCCGGGCCGACGCTCATCGAGCGCAACCGGTCACTCCACCGGATGCTCGTGGACGGCGTGACGGTGGAGTACCGCCGGCCCGACGGCTCGATCGCCGGCGCTCAGGCCCAGGTGTTCGACTTCGAGCGGCCGGAGGCCAACGACTGGCTCGCGGTCAACCAGTTCACCGTCGTGGATGGCGGCCATGAGCGCCGGCCCGATGTTGTGCTGTTCCTCAACGGCCTGCCGGTCGCGGTGATCGAGCTCAAGAACACGGCCGACGAGCAGGCGACGATCCACACCGCGTACCGCCAGCTCATCACTTACCAGGCCCAGATCCCGGCGCTGTTCGAGTCGAACGCCGTCCTCGTCACCTCCGACGGGACCACGGCTCGGATCGGCGCCCTGGGCGCAGGCGAGGAGTGGTTCAAGCCCTGGCGGACGATCGAGGGCACCGCCGACGCACCCTCGGCGATGCCCGAGCTCCGCGTGCTGCTGGAGGGCGTGTTCGAGCACCGCCGGTTCCTCGACCTGCTGCGCCACTTCGTCGTGTTCGAGGACGCCGGCGGAGGGGCGATCGCCAAGAAGATCGCCGGGTACCACCAGTTCCACGCGGTGAACGCCGCGGTCGAGGAGACGATCCGGGCGACCGGCGCGCTCTCGGAGCCGCACCTCCGCGCAGCCGAGGAACACGGCCGGTACGAGACGCCATCGAACCCGGGCGGCGAGCACGGCGATCGGCGAGTCGGCGTCATCTGGCACACACAGGGGTCGGGCAAGAGCCTGACCATGGCCTTCTACGCCGGGCGGATCGTCCTCGAGCCCGCGATGGCCAACCCGACGCTCGTCGTCCTCACCGACCGCAACGACCTCGACGACCAGCTGTTCGGGACGTTCGCACGCTGCCACGAGC
>JACQEF010000249.1 GCA_016200745.1 Chloroflexota bacterium
GAAGAACTGCGGCTCGTTGTTGTACCTCACCAGGGTCAGCCGGCCCTGCAGCACCCGGCGCTCCTCGACGTGCGCGATCTGGGTGGCGAAGTTGTGGCCCTGGATGCCGTCCGGGTTGTTCAGGAAGTTGAGCGCGTTGTCGATCGCCAGCCCGAACCGTGCCCGCCAGGCGACCAGGCGCTCGTGGAGCTCGGACGGGATGCGGACCTCGGCGACCTCGTCGAACACTTCCGGAGCCACGGTCAACAGCCCAACCAGGGTCGTCCCCGCCCTCGGACCGAGCATGACCTGGAGGCTCCGCTCCAGCGTGAAGACCTCGGAATCGAACCGTGGACTGGTGATGACGTCGGTCAGCAGATCCTCGACGTTGTCGAGCACGCCGGGCTCCGCGACCGCGTTGGCGAGGTGGAGGATCTCCTCCTTGAACAGGAACTTCTCTTCGTGGTCGAGCATGGCCGCGATGGTAGCACCGGGGAATCGACCTGCCCGGACCGCGTGAGGGCAGCGGCGATCCGCAGGCCCGGACAACGAAGCAGCCCCGGCATTGCCGGGGCTGCTTCAACCACTGTAACGGGGCGACTTACGGGTAGATGCCGCGCATCTGCATCGCGTCGGCCACCCGCTGGACGGCCAGCAGGTAGGCGGCGGTGCGCATGTAGCACTGCTCGCGGCGGGCGATCGCCAGGGTCTCCTGGAAGGCCTTGACCATGATCTCGCGAAGCTTCTCGTTGACGACCTGCTCGCTCCAGTGATCGCGGTTGAGGTCCTGGACCCACTCGAAGTAGGACACCGTGACGCCACCGGCGTTGCACAGGATGTCCGGGATCATGAAGATCCCCTTCTTCCACAGGATCTGGTCGGCCTCTGGGTCCGTCGGACCATTCGCCGCCTCGGCGACGAGCCTGGCCTTGATGTTGTCGGCGTTGTGGATCGTGATCTGGTTCTCCAGGGCCGCCGGGATCAGGATGTCGCACTCGACCTCGAGGACCTCGGCGTTGGTCACGTCCTTGGCGCCCGGGAAGCCCTGGACCGTGCCGTGCTCCTGCTTCCAGGCCTTGACCTTCGCGATGTCGAGACCCGTCGGGGCATGGATGCCGCCGGTCGAGTCGGAGACGGCGATGATCGTCGAGCCTTCGGCGACCATCAGCTGCGCCGCGATGGAGCCGGCGTTGCCGAAGCCCTGGACCGCGACCCTGGCCTTCTTGAGCTCGATGCCGAGGTGCCGGGCGGCCTCGACGATGCAGTAGACCGTGCCGCGCGCCGTCGCCTCGTTGCGGCCTTCGGAGCCGCCGAGGCTGATGGGCTTGCCGGTCACGACGCCAGGGACCGTGTACCCCTGGTGCATCGAGTAGGTGTCCATGAACCAGGCCATGACCTGGGGCGTGGTGTTGACGTCCGGGGCCGGGATGTCGCGCTCGGGGCCGACGAGGACCTCGATCTCGGTGAAGAAGCGGCGGCTCAGGCCCTCGAGCTCCTTCTGCGACAGCTTCTTGGGGTCGACGATGACGCCGCCCTTGCCGCCGCCGTACGGGATCCCGACGACCGCGCGTCGTCCAGGCCGAGCCGTTCAGCCGCCAGATCGAACTGGCGCTGGGCGACTTCCCACGCGTTGATCGTCGCCGCCATGTTCTCGGTGGTCATCCGCGAGAGTTCCTCTCTGTCGGGCGATTACGCACCGCCCTGTCGCTGCGGATCGTCTCCCGGACGACCCCACGGGGCGCCCCGCCAAGCGCGTGGAAGCCCCGGCTGGGACCAACGCTTCCGGCGGGCGCGCGACTCATCTGCGGCCCGAGTATAGCCGTGGGGCCCGTTCGGGCACCTGCCAAATGGTACCGGCCGGCAATCCGAACGCAACCTGTTCGCAACCCTGCGGGGGGCCGAACGGCACCCCGGGAAACGGGACTCAGGGGCGGTACATCGCGACCGCCCCGACGCATCCCGGACCCAGGTGCGGCCCCACCGACGGACCGACCAGCGCGATCTGGACATCGCCTGGATCGAGCCCCGGGCCCAGCCGGGCGAGGACCTCGTCGCGAAACGACGGCGCGTCCGCCCCCGCCGTGTACAGGATGGCCAGCCGCTCGACGGGACGCTCGCAGATCATGTCGATGAGGCGCTCACGAGCCTTGGCCCGCGTCCGGACGCGATCGCCCTGTTCGATGA
Organism: Chloroflexota bacterium; assembly: GCA_016200745.1. Taxonomy (GTDB): domain Bacteria; phylum Chloroflexota; class Limnocylindria; order Limnocylindrales; family CSP1-4; genus SPCO01. The sequence continues at coordinate 2,164 of JACQEF010000249.1, forward strand.
CGCCGTGCTGCACGCGGATGATCGGCTTGACCGACAGCAGCGTGCCGATCGCCGCCTGGGCACCGCTGATCCGGCCGCCCTTGCGGAGGTACTCGAGCGATTCGAGCGCCACGTACATGACCATGTCCGGGGCCCTCGCTTCGAGGACCTCGGCGATCTCGGCGGCCGACCGGCCTTTCGCCGCGAGCTCCACGGCCATGATCGCCAGGATGCCCTCGGCCATGGAGGCGCCGAGCGAATCGATCACGTGGATCTCGCGATCGGGCAGCAGACCGCGGGCGATCTGGGCGCTCTTGATCGCGCCGGACAGCGTGCCGGCCACGTGGATCGACACGATGCCGTCGGCACCGTTGGCGAAGGCTGCCTCGTAGGCGTCCTTGAACTCGCCTGGCGAGGACGCCGCGGTCGTCGGGAACGGCGCGTCCGGAGCCACCATCCGCTCCCAGAACGCCTCGGCGGACAGCTCCTCGCCGGCCTTGAACGTCTCGGGTCCGAAGTTCACCACGAGCGGGATGACCCCGATGCCGTGTGTCGCCGCCAAGGCGGGGTCCAGGTCGGACGCGGAATCGGTGAAGATCGCGACGCGGGTCAAGGGCTCCTCCTCACGACGGGACCGCGAACGTTGCGGGCATGATACGGGCCGGGTCCAGCGCGGTGATCGACCCGCTACGCTTGATGGCGATGGATCGATCGCTGCAGGCCGTGCTGGCCGGGACCTTCACCCTGCGCTTCAGCACCGGCCTCACCGGCGC
>JACQEF010000250.1 GCA_016200745.1 Chloroflexota bacterium
GCTGGCCATGGAAATCGTTGATCGCGAGGAGCTGGATGTCGACCGATCCCGGCCGGTTGCTCTCGTGATCCTTCGCCGCGACACCGATGGCGCCGCTCAGCAGCAGGCCAGCCATCAGGATCGTCGAGACGAGCCCGGTTGCCGCGGCGCGGACGCGCGGCGATGACGTGCGTTGGAACCCCACGATCGAGCCTCCTTCGTGGCGGCGTCCCATGCCAGCACCGAGATCGGGCGGTTGGGCGCCTCCCGTTTGCCACTGGACCCGCCCGGGCCGCGGAACCACGAGGGGCGTTCGTTCGCGGGTTCACACGAGCGCGTGAGCGAGGGTCCGCCGTCAAGCTAGGGCCGTGTGACCCCGCCTGTCACGGGTGATCCAGCCCGCAAGTGCCTGCCGAACGGCCCCTGTTGCCGCGCCGCGCGGGCAGGATCTCGGGGTTGGCCCGCGCGTGCCGCCCGCCTCGAGCCCGGCCAGACGCGCCGCTTCCCGACGCCGTCCTGCTCTGGGCGGTTGCCACGAAGGCCTGGCTGCCCGTCTGAGCGCGTCCCGTCCGCGCGGCGAGCCGCGCCAGCAGGTCGAGCTCGGCGGGCCAGACGTGGCGGAACGGTCCTGACGACTTCTCGATCAAGCCGTCCGGCCGCCGCTGGAAATGATGCGAGACCAGGCCTCGAGGCACGACCGTGGCCAGCGACCGCCGCGAGGAAGTCGACACCGGGCTTCACGCCCTCGGGCTGGAACATCACGTTCGAGTGCTGGTCATAGGCGCTGGCGACGGGTTCGCCGAACCGGCTCTGCTGCTCGTTCGTCCGCGGAATCCTGCCGCGCCAGCCCGAATCGCCCACGCGCCGCCCCGCCATGTCTCCCAGCCGCTTCGATAGACTCCGCCGATGGCGTTCCCAGACGGATACCGGCTTCGGCCGCCCGCCGACGACGACCTCGACGGGGCGGCCGCCGTGCTCATCGCCGACCAGCTCGACGATGTCGGCAAGATCGTGCTCGACGCGGACTTCCTGCGGAACCGGTGGCGCCGCGCGGGCTTCGATCTGGCGAGGGATGCGTGGGTGGTCGTCGACCGTGCCGGCACGGTCGTCGCCTTCGGGCAAGCCACCCACGACCAGCCGGGCGTCGTGGAATCTCTCGGGATCGTCCACCCGGCGCACCGCGGGCGCGGGATCGGCTCGGCGCTGCTCGACCGGATCGAGGCGCGCGCGGTGGGCCTGCTGGCCGGACAGCCGTCACCTCGCTTTCGGCATTCGATCAACGCGAGCGATGGGGCGGCCGCGACCATGCTCGAGGCACGTGGCCTCCGGCCTGTCCGGCATTTCTGGCACATGGAGATCGATCTCGTCGCGCCGTTGGAGCCCGGCTCGTCACCGGCCGGGGTCGAGATCGCCGGGATCGACTCGCCCGGCGACCTTCCGGAGGTCCACGCCGTGCTCGAGGAGGCGTTCGCCGAGCATTGGGGCAACTACCCGGAGCCGTACGACCAGTGGCTCGACGAGGAGGCCAGCGGCCCGGGCTACGACTCGGAGCTCTGGCTGCGCGCGACGGACGGCGGCCGGATGGTCGGCGCCCTCACCGGCAACCTGTGGGGCGAGCGCGGCTGGGTCGGCTACCTGGGGGTCCGTTCGGCGGGCCGGGGCCGCGGCATCGGCGCGGCCCTGCTCCGCGAGTCGTTCGCCAGATTCGCCGCTCGCGGCGCGCGGTACGCCGTGCTGAACGTGGATGCCGAGAACACTACCGGCGCGACCGCGCTGTATGAAGGCGTGGGCATGTGCGTCGTCAACCGGTGGGACCTCTGGGAGCGCTCGGGCGCGTAGGCCCGCGTCAGGCGCTGCCCGGCGGCGTCGCGCCGGCATGCTCGATATGGTCGAACTGGCGCCACAGGATCGCGACAAGCAGCGCCGATCCGACGAACGCGAACCAGAAGGGCGCCGTGATCCCGTACGCCTTGGCGAGCAGGCCCCCGAGCGGCGTCCCGACCACCATCCCGCCGACGATCGCGACACGGTAGACGCCGCCGACGCGGCCCAGCAGCTCGTCCGGAACGGCGCGCTGGCGCACGACGGTCGAGGTGGTGCCCCACACGAAGGCGTGGGCCCCGAAGACGACCAGCATGCCCAGGGCCACGGCCGGCGAGGTCGTCAGGGCCAACACCAGGTGGGTGCACGTCTCGATCAGCAGCCCGACCCGCATGATGTCGGCCAGCGAGAAGCGACGCTCCAGACGACCGTACAGGCTGATCCCGATCAGTCCGCCGACGGCGATCGCCGTCGTCAGGAGCCCGAACCCAACCTCGTTCATGCCGAGCCGGTCGCCGGCGTACAGGACGAGCACGGACCAGGCCGCGCCATACGTGACGTTGAAGGTGAGGATGGTCAACGCCAGGGTGCGCATCGGAGGATGGCCGACCAGCCAGCGGATCCCCTCGAGCATCTCGGCCGGGACGCCCGGCCGTGCCGCCTGCGCCTGCCGGGCGTCGGTGACGACCCGCCGGATCAGCACGACGCCGAGGGCGAACGCGACCGCGTTGGTCGCGAACGGGATCGCGGGGCCGATCACGAACAGGAACGCACCGACCGGCGGCAGCAACAGCTGGTTGGTGAGGACGAACGTGCCCTGCATCCGGGCGTTGGCGATCCCGAGGTCCTCCCGGGTCACGAGACCGGGGAGCAGCGTGCTGCTGGCGGCGTCGGCGAAGGTCTCGGCGGTACCGAGCAGGAACAGGGCCGCGAGGACCAGGGCGATGTTCACCGTCGACGTCACGATCGTCCCGACCAGCACGGCCAGCACGATCGCGCGGCACAGGTTGACGACGACGACGATCCGTTTCCGGTCGAAGCGGTCGGCGGCCACGCCGCCGACGACGCCAAACAGCAGCGACGGCAGGTATTCACTCAGGAGCGCCATCGAGACGAGGAACGGGTCACGGGTCTGCGAGGCAACCAGCAGCGGACCCGCGGAAACCGCGACGCCGTCGCCGGCGTTGTTGACGAACGACGCCGAGAGGAGCCAGCGGAAGCTGGTCCCGAGGCGCGACGGTGCAATGATCTCGACGATCCGCGAGGGCATGGGAGGCACCCGCGGCAGGATACCCGGTGCCGCCGCGGGCGTGCGCGTGCCCAGATCCCTCAGATGGTGAGTTCCGTGGCCGGATCGCGCACCGGAATCAGCACCGCCGCCAGGACACCGGACGCGAGGCAGGCCCCGACGCCGAGGACCACCGCGCCGCCCAGGGAACTTGCCGCGATGACCCCGGTGAGGGCCGCGCCGATCGGGTACCCGACGAAGTTGAAGCCCATGGAGATCGCGAAGGCCCGCCCGAGCCAGGCCGGGTCGGTGCGGCGCTGTCGAACGGTGAACAGGGCGATATCGAGCGGGCCGTTGACGAGCCCGACCAGCAACTGGGCCACGGCGATGAGGCCGATCCCGAGGGCGGGCTCGAGCGCGCCCGGCGTATCGATCGGCCCGGCGAGGGCCACCGGGAGCACGAGCGCGATCGCGGCCCCGTAGCCGAAGGGCGGCAGGACCAGCATCATCCATTCCCGGCCGCGCGTGTCGATCCGCCCGAACACCAGAGCCGAGACCATCCCCGACACACCCGAGATGGCGAACAGGATCCCGACGAGCGCCTCGGTGGCCCCGAGCTGCCGCAGGACCAGCAGCGGCACCACGATCGTGGTCATCCCGCCCGCCAGGTTGAGGACCGACACCGAGATTCCGAGCCCGCGGAGCGTCCGGTTGCGCCACACATAGACGAGCCCGGCCCGGGCGTCGCTCAGGAGCGTCCCGGTCGCCGTCACCTCGGTCGGCGGATCCCGCACGCCGACCATGCTCAGGGCCGTCAACCCGTAGATCACGCCGATCGCGAACAGCGCCGCCGGCCCACCACCGAACGCGACGAGCGAGGCCGCGATCGGCGGCCCGAAGATGGTCGCCACGACGTAGCCGTTCGAGTCGAGGGCGTTGGCCCGCTCCAAGAGTCCGCGCGGCACGATCAGCGGGAACAGGGTCCGCAGCCCGACGGAGCTGAAGATCGAGGTCAGCGACATGACCAGGGCAATCAGCACCAGCAGCCAGGACGGGAGGGCGTGGGCACTGGCCAGGCCGGCCACCAGCGCCAGGGCGGCGGCCGCGACGACGTAGTCGAGGATCATCAGCCGGATCCGGCCGTGGCGGTCGAGCAGGACGCCGGCGATCGGGCTGATGGCGATCCCCGGGAAGACGCTCGCGAACGTCACCAGGCCGGCCAGCTCGGGCGAGTGATACTCGGCCAGCGTGAACAGCACGAGGGCGATGGCGACCATCGCCTGGGCGACTCGGGCGAACGCCATCCCGAGCAGGATCCGGCCCAGCGACGGGACACGCAGCAGCGCCCGATACGAGCGGTCCGTCGGGTCGTCGCGGGAGGCGGGGCGTGACACACGCCGAGAGTAGACGACGGCCGCCGCCTTCCCTTGCCGTCGCGCTGCTGGGCGACGCCGACCGGCTCAGCCGGGCCCGGTCACCCGTTCGCCCGGCAGCTCCGCGGCGATCCGGCCGATCAGGTCCAGCGGGTTGGGATCGGCGAGGGGGAACCGGGGCGTGCCCTTGGCGGCCACGTACGGCTCGATGTCGGTCGTGAGCGCGCGATTGCCCGGCGGCCACATCCGGGACATCGCGACGTAGCCGAGGGCTGCCGGAGCGTGACCGTGTATCGTCCCGACATGACTGCCGTGTTGTCCGAGGCCGCGCTCGAGCTCCTTGCATCGCCCGCCGTCGCGACCGTCGCCACGATCAACGAGGACGGATCGCCGCACCTGAGCGCGGCCTGGGTCGGGGTCGAGGACGGCGAGATCGTGTTCGGCACGCTTCCCGACCAGCGCAAGCTCCGGAACCTGCGGCGCGACCCGAGGATCTCGATCCACGTGCCGTCGGAGCGAGTCAACCAATGGGGCCTGCGCGAGTACCTCGTCGTCGAC
>JACQEF010000255.1 GCA_016200745.1 Chloroflexota bacterium
CGCGACGAGACGGCCTACCTGCCGGCCGGTCTGCCGTGCGCGGTTGCCCTGCCGACGACGACCGGACAGGTCGCCGAGCTCGTGCGGATCTGCGGCGAGCTGCGGGTCCCGATCGTCCCGCGCGGTGCCGGGTCGGGCCTCTCGGGTGGTGCCGCCGGCATCGACGGTGCGCTGACGATCGCGTTCACGGCGATGAACCGGATCCTCGAGATCGATCGGGAGAACCTCGTCGCGGTGGTCCAGCCAGGGGTCATCAATGCCACGCTCAAGGCCGCGGTGAGCGAGGTCGGGCTGTTCTACCCGCCGGATCCCGCCAGTTTCGAGACCTGCTCGATCGGCGGGAACCTGGGCACCAACGCCGGCGGGCTGTGCTGCGTGAAGTACGGGCAGACGCGGGAATCGGTCCTGTCACTCGAGGTGGTGATGGCCGACGGGACAGTCATCCGGACCGGCGGCCGCAACCTCAAGGACGTGGCGGGCTACTCGCTGACGCACCTGCTCGTCGGCAGCCAGGGGACGCTCGGCCTGATCACCGAGGCGACCCTCCGCCTCCGCCCCGCGCCGCCGCCCCGATCGACGATGCTCGCCTTCTTCCCCACGCTCGACGGGGCCGGGGAGGCCGTCGCCGGGATGGCCGCGGCCGGGCTCGCGCCGGTGACGCTCGAGCTCCTCGACCGGTTCACGATCGCCGCGGTCGACGACATGCACGACCTGGGTCTCGACCGGTCGGCCGCCGCGATGCTGATGGTCGAATCGGACATGCCGGGCGGCGCCGCCGGCGACGAGCTGGCGCGAGCCGAGGCGGCCTGCCGGGTGGCGGGCGCGACCGACGTGATCCGTGCCGCCGACGCGCAGGAGGCCGACTGGCTGCGCCAGGCCCGCCGGGCCGCCCACTACGCGCTCGAACGGCTCGGCGAGGTCCGCATGGAGGACGTCGGCGTGCCGCGCTCGCGCGTCCCGGACATGCTGCGCGCGATCGAGCGGATCGCCGCGAAGCACGACGTCCGGATCGGGACGTTCGGCCACATCGGCGACGGCAACCTCCACCCCGATCTCGTGTTCGATCGCGGCGATCCGCGCGCCGAATCGGTGACCAAGCTGGTCCAGGCCGATCTCTACCGGGCGGCGCTCGAGCTCGGCGGCACGGTCACCGGAGAGCACGGGATCGGTGCGGCCCGCCGCGATTGGCTCGAGGTCCAGCGTGGCGCCGACGCCGTCCGCTTCATGCGCGCGATCAAGACCGCGCTCGATCCGCTCGGAATCCTCAACCCCGGGCGCGTGATCTAGGCACACGCGTCGCCGGCCCCCCGGGCGCTCGTTCCCGGTCGCAGTCATCCGATTCGGCGGTTCCTGCGCATCCACCGGCGAGCCCTGGTTCAGGGCGCCCCGGGATCGTCCATCGACAAGGAGGAGCCTTCGTGCCCACAGTCAAGATCAGCCGCCTGGCGTCGGTCGCGGTCGCGGCCGTGATCCTCGCCATCGGCGTCGCGCCGCTCGGGATCTGGGCGGCGGACCACCTCGATTCGCCCACGGTCAGCGCCAGCGGCGCGACCGACCTGACCGACGTCTATGCGTTCTCGACGAACGACGCAAGGAAGACGGTCCTCATCGCCAACGTCAACCCGGGCGCCGGGGTCCTGCCGAACTCGACGACGTCGTTCGGCGCCGGCGTCCAGTACAAGATCACCGTCGACACGAACGGCGACGCGGTCCCGAACCTGACCTACCTGCTGCGCTTCACGGCCGGCACCCCGCAGGGCGTGACGATCTGGCGCAACGGCAAGCTGTGGGGCTCGGGCAGGACGGGGCACCCGATCGTCCTCGCCGGCGGCACCAAGCTGTGGGCCGGACTCCGCGACGACCCGTTCTTCTTCGACCTCGACGCCTTCAAGGGCAACATCCTCGGCGCCGACAACGGCCGGAAGTTGTGCGATGCGCAGAAGGTCGACTTCTTCAAGGGCCTCAACGTCAGCTCGATCGTGCTCATGGTGCCCAACGCCGAGCTCGGCGGCAGCGGCAAGACCGTCGGCGTCTCGGCCAACACGTCCGTCCTCAAGGGCGGCCAGTGGGTCCAGGTCGACCAGATGGGCCGGCCGGGAATCAACACTGTCTTCAACAACCACCTCGTGGCCGGCGACGCGTCGGTCGACTCCGTCAAGGAGTTGTTCAACCGGACGGTTCCGGCCGAGCAGTCCAGCCTCGGGTTCAAGGCGAACGTGATCGCGACCCTCAAGGCCGTGAGCGCCGCCTTCCAGCACCCGTACACCGATCAGCAGGCATCAGACCTGGCCGACCTGCTCGTACCCGATCTGCTGACCTACAAGGTCGGTGACACGTCCGGCTTCCTCAACGGACGCCGGCTGAGCGACGACGTCATCGACACGCTCCTCGCCGTCGGGGCCAACACCCCGGGCGCCAGCGACTGCATCGCGAGCGATTCGGCGTTCACGAGCAGCTTCCCGTTCGAAGGCGCCCCGAACTAGGCAGCTCGTGGGGTCCCGGGCCAGGCGTTCGGGACCCCACGACCCCTGCGCGCGACTCGAGCAGACAAGGAGAGGTCTCGCCGTGGCAAAGACTCGCTTCGCTCTCGTACCGGCGGCCGCGCTGATGATCGTCCTTGGGAGCCATGTCGTGACCGGCGCCATGGGCTCGACGGGTTTGAATGCCGGATCGACGGGCGACCTTGGCAGCCCTCCCGGCAATCCGCCGGGCGTCGTCCAGGACCCGAGCCGCGCCGTCTCCTCGTCCGTTGACAACGGCTTCGGCCCAGGGGCGGGCGCGGTCGACACGTCCGACACGGACCGCCGGATCGCGTTCTGGCAGGGCCGGATCAAGGCCAACCCGAC
>JACQEF010000021.1 GCA_016200745.1 Chloroflexota bacterium
CCTCGGTCACCAGATCGTGGCGCGCGCCGCCGGCGCCGACACCCGACGGCTCCGGTTCGGGCATCACGGGGCGAACCACCCGGTCCACGACGTCGAGCTCGGTAAGGTCCAGGTGACCGCCCAGAACCACGAGGTCCAGGTCGTCGCGGATTCGGTGAGGGCCGTCTCCGGGTTCCACGTCAGCCAGGTCAACCTCAATGACGGCTCCGTGGAGGGCCTCCGTCATCGCGCCCTCCCGATCGAGACCGTCCAGTACCACCCCGAAGGTGCGCCGGGGCCGCTCGATGCGCTCGCGGTGTTCGACCGCTTCGTGGCCGCGGCCCGGGTGCGCGCCGGATGAGCCTGCCGGGCCCGAAGCCCGCGTCGGTCCTGATCCTGGGCTCCGGGCCGGTCGTCATCGGCCAGGCGGCCGAGTTCGACTACGCGGGGACGCAGGCCTGCCGGGCCCTGCGGGCCGAAGGGATCCGGACGATCCTCGTCAACTCGAACCCGGCCACGATCATGACCGACCCGTCGGTGGCCGACGCGATCTACCTGGAGCCGCTCACCGTCGAGGCGGTCGAAGCGGTGATCGCGGCCGAGCGACCCGAGGGCCTGCTGGCCGGCCTCGGCGGCCAGACCGCGCTCAACCTGACGGCGGCGATGGCCGATGCGGGCGTGTTCGCCCGCCACCCGATCCGGCTGCTCGGGACCCCGCTGGAGGCGATCCGGATGGCCGAGGATCGCGAGGCATTCCGCGACCTGCTCGACCGGATCGGGCAGCCCTATGCGCCAAGCCGGATCGTCGAGGGCGCCACGCCGGAGCAGCGCGCGTCGTCCGCCGACGAGGCCCTCGCGGCGATCGGTCTGCCGGCCATCATCCGGCCCGCCTTCACGCTCGGCGGGACGGGCGGCGGCATCGTCGAGAGCGAGGCCGCCTTCCGCGAACGGATCCGGTCCGGCCTGCGCGCCAGCCCGATCGGCCAGGTCATGGTCGAGCGCTACCTCACCGGCTGGCAGGAGATCGAGTACGAGGTGATGCGCGATGCGGACGACACCTGCATCGCGGTGTGCGGCATGGAGAACGTCGACCCGCTCGGCGTCCACACCGGCGACTCGATCGTCGTCGCGCCGATCCAGACGCTGACCGACGCGGTCCACCAGCGCCTGCGCAGCGCGGCCCTGGCGATCATCCGGGCGCTCGGCGTCGAAGGCGGCTGCAACGTCCAGTTCGCGCTGTCTCCTGACTCGACCGAGTACGCCGTGATCGAGGTCAACCCGCGCGTGTCGCGCTCGTCGGCGCTGGCGTCGAAGGCGACCGGCTATCCGATCGCCCGGGTCGCGGCCCAGATCGCGGTCGGCCGGCGGCTGGCCGAGATCCCGAACGTGGTGACCGGCACGACCGTTGCCGCCTTCGAGCCCGCCCTCGACTACGTCGTGGTCAAGCTGCCGCGCTTCCCGTTCGACAAGTTCCCGACCGCCGACCGCACGCTCGGCAGCCAGATGAAGGCGACCGGCGAGGTGATGGCGATCGACCGGACCTTCGGCTCGGCGCTCAACAAGGCGCTCCGGGGGCTGGAGCAGGCGGGCGTCGGCCCGCTGGCCGAGGATCCGTCCTGGCAGCCGACGTTCGACTACCTGGCTGCCGTCTTCGGCGGTGACCCGGAGGCCGACGAACCGATCCGCTGGGTCGACGAGACGGGCGCGGCCTGCGAATCGACGCGCTTCGCCCAGCGGAGCGGCGCTCCGATCGTGCTCAAGCGGTTCCTTGAGCCGTCCGACAGCCGGCTGTGGCGGATCCTCGGGCTGATGCGCCGGGGAGTGCCGGAGGCGCTGATCGGCGAGGTCACCGGGATCGCGCCGTGGTTCCTGGGCGAGATGGGGCGCAACGTCGCGCTCGAGGGCGAGGCACGGGCCGCCGGGGAGCGTCTGGCGGACGCCACCGACCCGGGGGCGGCCGAGCTCCTGGCCACGCTCAAGCGCGCCGGGTTCGGCGACCGGGAGCTGGCCGGGCTGGCCGGCACGACCCAGGAGCGGCTCCGGGCCGCCCGATTGACCCTGGGCCTTCGGCCCGGCTACGCCATGGTCGACACCTGCGCCGCCGAGTTCGCCGCCGAGACGCCGTACTTCTATTCGACCTATGCCGCCGCCGGATCGCCGCCGGAGGCACCGCCGGTCGAGCGCGAGGCGGCGCTCGTGATCGGCTCCGGACCGGTCCGGATCGGGCAGGGGATCGAGTTCGACTACTGCGCGGTCCAGGCGGCCGACACCCTCCGCCGGGCCGGCTGGCGGGCGGTGATGATCAACTCGAACCCCGAGACCGTCTCGACCGACTTCGATGCCAGCTCGCGGCTCTACTTCGAGCCGCTCGACCCCGAGAGCGTGCGCAACGTGATCGACGCGGAATCGCCCGACGGCGTGGGGCCGCTCCCGGCGATCGTGGCCTACGGGGGCCAGACGCCGCTCAACCTGGCGAGCTCGCTGGCTGCCGCCGGCGTGCCCCTGCTCGGCTCGGACCTCGAGGCGATCGACCAGGCCGAGGAGCGGACCCGGTTCTCGGCGCTGCTCGACCGGCTCGGGATCCCGCAGCCCGAGGGCGGCATGGCCCACAGCGTCGAGGAGGCGCTGACGCTGGCCGACCGGATCGGCTACCCGGTCATCGTCCGGCCCTCGTTCGTCATCGGCGGGCTCGCGATCGACTTCTGCTACTCGGCGTCGGACCTGGCCCGCCAGCTCGCGGCCGCCACGGTCGTCGACCCCGACCGGCCGGTCAGGATCGACCGCTATCTCGAAGGCGTCGAGGTCGACGTCGACGCCGTCTCCGACGGCCGCCTCGTCCTCATCCCCGGGTTGCTCGAGCACGTCGAGCGTGCCGGCGTCCACAGCGGCGACTCGGTCGGGATGTTCCCGCCGCAGACCGTGTCGGCCGGGGACCAGGAGCTGATCGTCGCGACGATGGAGCGGATCGTCCTGGCGCTCGGTGCGCGCGGGCTGGTCAACGCGCAGTTCATCGTCCGCGATGACGGCGTCTACCTCATCGAGGTCAACCCGCGGGCGTCGCGGACGGTGCCGTTCATGTCGAAGGTCACCGGCGTGCCGATGGTCGAGCTGGCCGTCCGCATTTCGCTCGGCGCGACACTGCCCGAGCTCGGCTGGACCGGCGGACTGTTGGCGCCACCGGCGCTCGTCGCGGTCAAGGCGCCCGCCTTCTCGACGGCCAAGCTCCGTGGCGTGGACCCGTCGCTCGGGCCGGGCATGCAGTCGACGGGCGAGGTCATCGGGCTGGCCACCGACCCGCGCGTCGCGCTGGCGAAGGCGCTCCTCGGCGCCGCGCTGATCCCACCGCGGCCGGGCCTGGGCGGCGCGCTCGCGCTGCTGTCGATCGCCGACCGCGACAAGGCCCTCCTGCCACGCCTGGCGGCCGGGCTCGCCGCGGCCGGCTATCGGCTCGCGGCAACGCCCGGGACCCGTATCGCCCTGGCCGAGGCGGGCTTCGAGGCCAGGCCGGTGGCCAAGCTCGGCGAGGCCGCCGACGAGGCGATCGAGGAGGTCCCGATCCTGGGGCTCATCGGCTCGGGCGAGGTCCGCCTGGTCGTCAACACGCCGACACCGCGGTCCGGCGTCGTGCGCGACGCGGCCGAGATCCGCCACGCGGCGACGGCCGAGGGGATCCTGTGCCTGACCGCGATCGAGACGGCGGTCGCCGCCGCCGAGGCGCTCGATCCGGCCATCGCCGAGCGGCTCGCCGAGGTCCGGTCGCTCGACTCGTGGGTGCCGGGCGGGCGGCCTGTTCCCGCGTAGGGCGGAGGCGGGCTTCCCCGGTGCTCAGCCTGCCCCGGTCGCCCGCAGGGCGAGCCGCAGCGGCGCGGGAGGCAGGGATCCGGAGCCGGTTGCCGGCGGCGCCGCG
>JACQEF010000267.1 GCA_016200745.1 Chloroflexota bacterium
GACGGCGCCCTCGTCGAGGCCGGCTGGCCGGCCGAGGCCAAGCCGTTCCGTGCCCATCTGACCCTGGCCCGTGCCGATGGCGTGCCCGCCGGTGCCCGGGTGGCCGCCAGGTTGATCCAGGCGGCCGCCGACCTCAGGATCGCGTGCCAGATCGATCGGATCGGGCTGTTCGAGAGCCTGACCGGTGGTGGACCGGCGCGCTACGAGCCGATCGAGATGGTGCATTTGGGCGTGGTCTGATGCCGTCCGATGCCGTCGCGCGGCCACGGTCCGGTGCTACCATGAACCACCCCAGGCACGCCACCGCAGCCCCTTGACAGGAGTGCCCCGATCGCCGTGACGGTAGCGCAGCGAGCCCGCCTCGTCCTGGCGCTCGGCGTCGTGAACCTGGTCCTTGCCGGGATCGCGCTCGGGTTCGGGACGATGGTGCAGACCGGTCCGACCGTCCACCCCTCCCAGGACGTCGCGACGGTCCCATCGCCGGAGCCCACCCAGACGATCCCCAGACCGTCGCCGAGCCCGACCGGGGCTCCGCCGATCGCCGAGGTCCCGAGCCCCACACCGACTCCCACCCCGTCGCCCTCGCCTGAGCCGTCCGGCCCGCTCATCGCCGAGGGCCCGACGCCGACGCCGGCCGCGAGTGGTGGGTCGCCCGCCACCGTCCCGACGCCCGCCACCGTCCCGACGCCCGCGACCAACCCCGAGCCGCAGGCGTCGCCGACCCCGCGCCCGCCGGCCAAGCCCAGCCCGCGCCCGACGCCGCGGTCGACGCCCGCCCCGACCCCGCCGCCCGTCGCCACGCCGACCCCGGCTCCGGTCGCCACGCCGACCCCGGGTCCGGTCGCCACGCCGACCCCGGGTCCGGTCGCCACGCCGACCCCGGGTCCGGTCGCCACGCCGACCCCGGGTCCGGTCGCCACGCCGACCCCGGGTCCGGTCGCCACGCCGACCCCGCAGGTAACGCCACAGCCCACGCCGCGGCCGACGCCCGAACCCACGCCGCGACCGACCCCGGAGCCCACTCCGCGACCGACCCCGGAGCCCACGCCGGGCCCGGTGGCGGGCGACGACCACCCGCCATGTCCGACCGACGCGGGTGGGCCTCCCGGCCACAACAAGGGCGCCGACCCGCAGCCTCGACCGTGCGACGGCCGGGGCCATCACGGCGGCCGGGGCCATGACGGCGGCGACCCGGTCGGTGGCACGGTCCTCATGGTGCCGCTCGCCACGCTCGGATCGGTGCTGGGTCGGCTTCGGGCAAGGGCGTCGTCCCGCCGTGGGCGGCGCTGGTTGCGCATCGGCCGCCGCGCGCGCTAGGCTCCGCTCCCGGCCGGGCGGACGCTCCGGTCGCCCAGCCGCATCCGTCAGGAGACCACCGTGGCGCCGTCAGACCCGCGACAGACGAAGTTCGTGCTCGATGAGTCGCGCATTCCGAGGTCCTGGTACAACATCGCCGCGGACTTGCCGGTGGCGCCGTCGCCCTACCTCCACCCGGGCACGCTCGGTCCGATCGGACCGGACGACCTGGCCCCGCTCTTCCCGATGGCCCTCATCGGCCAGGAGGTTGCGACCGAGCGTGAGATCGAGATCCCGGAGCCCGTCCGCGACGCGTACCGGCTGTACCGTCCGAGCCCGCTCTATCGCGCCCATCGGCTGGAGCGCGTCCTCGACACGCCGGCGCACATCTACTACAAGTACGAGGGCGTCAGCCCGGCCGGCAGCCACAAGCCGAACACCGCGATCCCGCAGGCGTTCTACAACAAGGAGCAGGGCGTCAGGCGCCTGGCGACCGAGACGGGCGCCGGCCAGTGGGGGACGGCGCTCGCCTTCGCGGGCGCGCTGTTCGGGCTCGACGTCAAGGTCTACATGGTCCGCGCCAGCTACGACCAGGAGCCCTACCGGCGAATGCTCATGGAAACATACGGGGCGGAGGTCGTCGCGAGTCCGTCCGCGACCACGAACTACGGGCGGTCCGTCCTGGCCGAGACCCCGGACAGCCCCGGCTCGCTCGGGATGGCGATCAGCGAGGCGGTCGAGGACGCGGCCACCCGTGACGACACCAAGTACGCCCTCGGCTCGGTGCTCAACCACGTCCTCCTGCACCAGACCGTGATCGGCCAGGAGGCGATCGAGCAGATGGCGATGGCCGGCGAGGCGCCCGACACCGTGATCGGCTGCACGGGCGGCGGATCCAACTTCGCCGGGCTCACCTTCCCGTTCCTCGGGCTGAACTTCCGCGAGGGCGCGAAGTACCGGATCATCGCCGTCGAGCCCGAGGCTGCCCCGAGCCTGACCCGGGGCATCTACGCCTACGATTTCGGTGACACCGCCAAGATGGCGCCGGTCGCCAAGATGTTCACGCTCGGTCACGATTTCATGCCGGAGCCGATCCACGCCGGCGGGCTTCGCTATCACGGGATGTCGCCGCTGGTGAGCCTGCTCAAGGAGCACGGCTATATCGAAGCCCGAAGCGTCCACCAGCGGGCCACGTTCGACGCTGGCGTGATGTTCGCGCGAGCCGAGGGGATCCTGCCGGCACCCGAGCCGACCCACGCCATCCGCGTCGCGATCGACGAGGCGCTCGCCGCACGGGAGGCGGGCGAGGCCAGGGTCATCCTGTTCAACCTGTGCGGGCACGGCCACTTCGACCTGTCCGCCTACGAGCGGTACCTGAGCGGGAGCCTCGAGGATTACGAGTACGCTGCCGCAGGTCTAGGCGAAGCGGCCGGCACGGATGCCCAAGCTCGCCTGCTGGTCGTGTGGCCGGCAGCTCTACACCGTCGCGCCGATCGAGGCGCTGTTCGCCGAGGAGCGACGCTGCCCCCGATGCGGCGCCTACCTTCGCGACGAGCGACGCGAGACCGAGCGGCGGCAGACCATCCGACGGACCAACCCGCCGAACGACCCGGGTCCGCCGGCGGACCCGGGCGAGCGTCGCGAGGGTGAGCGACGGAAGGGCCGGCGCCGGGCGCGCTGACCCGATCGGCACACGGCGGCCGAAACGGCTGCGATACTCGCGGGCATGCGCATCGCGTTCCTCGGCTTCGGGTTGATCGCCGGATCCATCGCGCGCGCCATCCGGGCGAACGAGGCGGTCACGGGCTGGACGATGACCGCCTGGTCGCCGTCCGGGCGTGGCCCGCTCGACGCGGTCGCGGACGGCACGATCGATCGCGCCGGCGCCACCCTGGCGGACACGATCGATGGGGCGGACCTCGTGGTGCTGGCGGCCCCGGTCCCGGGCTGTCTGGCGGCGATGGTCGAGCTGGCCGAGCGGGACAGCGGGCTGTCGCGGGCCGCCGTCGTGACCGACGTCGCCAGCACCAAGGCGGCACTGCGCGCTCGGGCGGACGAGCTCGGCCTTCGCTACGTCGGCGGGCATCCGATGGCCGGCCTCGAGACGGCCGGCTACGCCGCCGGGCGCGCGGACCTGTTCGCCGGCCGCCCCTGGGTGATCGTGCCCGGCAGCGCGCCCGGGCCCGCGGACGTGGCCCGGGTCGAATCGCTCGCCAGGGCCTGTGGCGCGGAGACGATCGAGATGGACGCCGAGACCCACGACCGGGCGGTGGCCGCGATCAGCCACCTGCCGCTGCTCCTGTCGGCCGCCCTGGCCGAGGCAATCGCCGGAGAGGCGGCCGCCGGATGGGCCGTGGCCTCCCGGCTGGCGGCGAGCGGCTGGCGCGACATGACCCGGCTGGCCCGCGGGGACCCGTCCATGGGCGCGGGGATCGCGGCCACCAACGCGCCGGCCCTGGCCGGCCGGCTGCGCGACCTCCGTGCCGTGCTGGACCGGTGGCAGGCCGAGCTCGATGCGCCGGGCGGCCCGGACGCCGCGGCGATCGAGGAGCGGCTGCGATCGGCCCGGGCCCGCCTCGACGCCACGTGACGGACGATGAGCGGGTCTTCGTCGTCCCGCGCGCCGCGCTGCCCGACGCCGCCGGCTGGCACGGCGTGCGGACGGCCGGCCTGGAGGCATTCGTGGCGGGAGTCGAGCGCGACGGACGGTATGAGGCCCGTCCCGCGATGGAGCAGGACCCGTCCTTCAAGCAGATCATCCCGTACCTCGTCCTCCGCGACGGGTCGCGCTACTTCCTCATGCGGCGGACGACGGCCGGCGGTGACCCGCGCCTCCATGGCCGCTACTCGATCGGGGTCGGCGGCCACCTGAACCCGGGCGACGGCGGGCTGCTGGGCGGACTCCGCCGCGAGTGGGACGAGGAGCTCGTCGCCGGGTTCGTCCCCGACTTCCGCCTGGTCGCGCTGCTCAACGACGACACGACCCCGGTCGGTTCCGTCCACCTCGGCGCGATCTACCTCGCCGACGCGGCCGGACGGTCGGTCGGCATCCGCGAGACCGACAAGCTGTCGGGTGACTTCGCGGAACCCGCCGCGGTCAACGAGGTGCGCGGACGCCTGGAGACCTGGAGCGCACTCGTCTTCGACTTCCTCGAAGGCGCCGTCCCGGGCTGAGGGTGCGATACTCCACCCTGGAGGGCGCACCCGTGACCCGTCACCTTGCTCGTCGCCCATCACGCCAGTCGGTCGTCCTCGCCCTCTTCGGGCTGCTCCTGCTCGCGACCGGTACCCGCGGCGCCGGCCGGGAGGTCGTGGTCCTGCCGACGACCGGGATCGTCGACCAGGTCATGGCCCGCTACCTGGCCGACGGGATCGCCCGCGCGGAGCGCGAGGACGCGGCAGCGGTGGTGATCAAGCTCGACACGCCGGGTGGCGACCTGTTCTCGACCAACGACATCGTCGGGACGCTGCTCGAGGCGAAGGTGCCGGTCATCGTCTGGGTCGCCCCGGCCGGCGGGTTTGCCGCGAGCGCCGGGACGTTCATCACGCTGGCGTCGAACATCGCGCTGATGGCGCCCGGGACGAGCATCGGCGCGGCGTCCCCGGTGGGCGGCCAGGGCGAGACCATCACCGGCACCGAAGGCGACAAGATCCGCAACGACGCGATCGCCAAGATCACGTCGATCGCGGAGGCCCGCCATCGCAACGTCGACTGGGCGGTCTCGGCCGTCCGCGACGCGAGGTCGTCCCCGGTCAGCGAGGCCGTCAGGCTCGGCGTCGTGGACGGCATGGCGTCGACCCTCGAAGAGGTCCTCGCCTTCGCCAACGGCCGCCGGGTCGAGGTCGCCGGCCAGACCGTGACGCTCGACCTGACCGACGCCAGCCCGGTCGAGGTCGGGATGAACCCATTTCAGCAGTTCATCCGGTTGCTGTCGGACCCGACCATCGCCTTCCTGCTGTTCAGCGCCGGGTCGGCCGGCATCATCGCCGAGCTGTGGAGCCCGAACTTCGTGACCGGGATCCTCGGCGCGCTGGCGCTGATTCTCGCGTTCATCGGCCTCGGGGCGCTGCCGCTCAACGTGGGCGGCCTGCTGCTGATCCTGCTCGCGATGGTGCTGTTCGGACTGGAGGTGACCGTGACCAGCCACGGTCTGCTTGGCGTCGGCGGTCTCGTCTCCTTCGCGCTGGGCGCGTCCGCCCTGTTCACCGAGCCGGGCGACCCGTTCGAGCCCGTCGTCAGGGTCGCCCCGGTCGTGATCGTGGTGACCACCGCGACCGCGGCCGCGTTCCTCGCGCTCGTCGTGTGGGCCGCCGTCCGGAGCCGGACCATGCGTTCGCCGAGCGGGGTGGTCGGCTCGGCGGCCGCGCTGCCAGCCGGCTCGGTGGGCATCGTCCGCCGCCCGCTGGAGCCGCTCGGATCGATCCACGTCGCGGGCGAGGAATGGTCCGCGCGCTCGGTCGACGGCCGGCCGCTCGAGCGTGGCGTACAAGTTCGCGTTGTCTCGACGGATGGGCTGACCCTGTTGGTCGAGCCCGCACCGCCATCCACGGAATCGTGATCGAACGGAGGGTCTGATGGAAGTCCCGGTTGTGGCCGCGGTCGCCGCGTTCCTGATCGTCGTCCTGCTCGTGATCGTCTACCTGTCGATCCGGGTGGTCCAGCAGTACGAGAAGATGGTCGTCTTCCGCCTGGGTCGCACGAACGAGAGCATGGTCCGCGATCCGGGCCTGCGGTTCCTCGTGCCGATCATCGACCGGCCGGTCAAGGTCGACGTCCGCGAGCAGTTCATCGAGGTCCCCAGCCAGACCACGATCACCAAGGACAACGCGCCGATCAGCGTCGACTTCCTGATCTACTGGCGGATCTCCGACCCGCTCCGCAGCGTGGTCAACGTCGCCAACTTCCCGGGCGCCCTCCAGGGCGTCGCGACCACGACGCTCCGCGCGGTGATCGGCGACATCCTGCTCGACGAGGTGCTGTCCAAGCGCGAGCAGATCAACGAAGTCCTGCGGACCAAGCTCGACGAGGTGACGGAGCGCTGGGGTGGCAAGGTCACCACGGTCGAGATCCGTGAGATCACTCCGCCGCGCGACGTCCAGGACGCGATGAACCGCCAGCTGAGCTCGGAGCGGACGCGGCGGGCCGTGATCACCGAATCGGAGGGGACCCGCCAGGCGGCGATCAACGTCGCCGAGGGCCAGAAGCAGTCGGAGATCCTCAAGGCCGAGGGTGAGCGCCAGGCGGCGATCCTGCGCGCCGAGGGCTTCAGCCAGGCCCTCGAGCGGATCTACCGTGCGGCGTCGGGCGTCGACCAGAAGACGATGGCGCTCCAGTACCTCGAGGCGCTCAAGGCGCTCGGCGCCAGCCCGTCGACGAAGTACGTCATCCCGGTCGAGTTCACCCGGCTCCTCGAGCCGCTCACCG
>JACQEF010000022.1 GCA_016200745.1 Chloroflexota bacterium
CGTCCGTTCGGTCTCGGCGCTCCTGCCAGGAGAATCGTAGCTGCGCCCCCGCCCTCCCGTCAGCCCTTCAGAACGCGCGTTTCACACCAGCCACCTAGAGCCGGGCGCCGGACGGTGCGGTTCGAGGACGCGGTCCGGCGCCTCGCCACGCTGCCGGAGCCGCTGCCGGCGCCGGCGGACGTCCTGATGCCGACGATCGTCGGCGATCGCGATCTTCGCCCGGCCAGGACGCCACCGCCCGGTCGGCCCGGACGGCCGGCCGCGGTGCTCGTGCTGCTCTACCCGGACGAGTCGGGCGTGGCCCGGGTCGTCCTGACCGAGCGCTCGAGCCGGGACGGCCACCACAGCGGCGAGGTCAGCTTCCCGGGCGGCAAGTCGGAGCCCGACGACGTCGACATCGTCGCGACCGCGCTCCGCGAGGCGGGCGAGGAGGTGGCGCTGGATGGGCCGGCGGCGGGCCTGCGCGTCATCGGCATCCTCGAGCCGTTCTGGATCCCGGTCAGCGACTTCGCCGTGACGCCGGTCCTGGCCGTTGCAGAGCGGCGACCGAAGCTGGCGGCCGCGCCAGCCGAGGTGGCCCGGATCGTCGAGCCCCCGATCGCGCGATTCCTGCCGGGCGCACCGATCGTCATCGTCGAGCGGACGATCGGGGAGTGGCCGCTCCGCTACGGCGCCTACGAGGTGGACGGCCTGACCGTGTGGGGCGCGACCGCCAGGATCCTCAGCCAGCTCGGGGAGGTCCTGGCGGACTGACGTCGGGAGCCGGCGCGTGCCGGGCGGCGAGCGTCAGGCGGGCTCTCCCTCGTCGCGATCGTGCCCGCGGTCGGCGGAGGGCTCGATGCGGGCCGCCAGTGCGCCCTCGCCGCGGGCGACCGGGTCGGACGTGCCAGGGCTCAGCTCGCGCGCGTTCTCGAGGATCGTTCCACGGTCGTCGGTGCCCGCGAACTCGACGACGAAGGCGCGCATCTCGGAGTGCTCGGTCCAGGCCGAGTGGATGACGTCCGCCGGCCAGCAGGCCGCCTCGCCGGCGGCGATCCGGGCCCGCTCGTCGCCGACGCCCACCCAGCCGCCGCCCTCGACGACGATGAAGTAGGTGGTGTTCGGGTTGGTATGCGGCTCGATCCTGGCGTTCCGCGCGAAGGCCAGCTCGGAGACCAGCCCGCGGCCGTCCGAGTGGAGCACCTGGCCGGTCAGGCCGATCGAGCCCGGGGGACCGTCCGGGCGCCGGTGCCCGACGCCGAAGCGACGGATCTCGATCGGCACCGGGGGGCCTCGCCTAGCGGCGCCGGCGCTGCGGGCGGCGTCCGCCGCGACGCCGGATCGTGGCCTCAGGATCGGCGAACTTCTGCTTGCTGTAGTAGCGCTCGCGGGCGAGTCGTTGCTCGTGGGCGGCGAGGATCGGCGGGAACCTCCAGAAGCGGATCCAGACCAGCACCCCGATCCCGATGAACTCGGTCGCCAGGACGAGAAAGAAATCGAACACGAAGAGCGCTTCGACGATCAGCTGGGCGAACGTGATCAGGCCCGTCCACCACAGCCATTCCCAGAGATCGAGGTAGGGCTGGTGCCGACGAAGCGCCTTCGTCCGCACCGCGTAAAGGACGCCCAGTACGACCAGCAGGACCGCCGACGCGATCCAGGTCGGATGGAACAGGTCCGGGAAGTTGCGGCTGTTGAACGGGAGGAACAGGTACTCCCAGGGGGCGAGCGTCACGCGCCGACCTCGTGGCTGTGTGTGTGGCTTGGCAGCGGGAGTATGCCATGTCGGGCGGTATACTCGGCCGGTGCGCTGGGGCGCCGCCGCAATCGTCGGGGGCAAGGACGCCCCACCAACGAGCCGCGAGGCGAAGGGGAGGAAGCCCCGGGTGCGAGCCCTGTTGTCAGTCGCGAACCGGGAAGGGATCGCCGGACTCGCCCGTCAGCTGCTCGACCTCGAGGTCGAGGTGTTCGCAACGGACGGGACGCGCGAGTACCTCGCCGGCGAAGGCGTGGCAGTCGCGTCGGTCTCCGAGCTGACCCGGGAGCTGCCGCTGGTTGGCGGCCAGGTCAAGACCTTCCACCACGCCGTGTATGCCGGGATCCTCGCCCGGCGCGACGTTCCCGCCCAGATGGCGGAGCTCGCGGAGCAGGGGATCGGGGCGATCGACCTGGTCATCGTCAACGTCAAGCCGTTCGCGCCGGCCATCGGCGTCAAGCTGATCGGTCTCGACGAAGCGATCGAGATGATCGACGTCGGCGGCGCAGCGCTGCTCGGCGCCGCGGCCCGCAATTCGGCCGGCGTCACCGCGGCGTCGGACCCCTCGCACTACCAGCTGATCGTCAACGAGCTGCGCGAGTTCGGGCAGGTCAGCGCCGAGACGCGCGCGCGCCTGGCGGCGGAGGCGTTCAGCACCGTGGCCGCCTACCACGCCGAGATCGCGGCCTACCTGAACCAGATCTCCGGGAACATCTTCCCCACCCGGCTGGCGATGGTCCTCGAGAAGGTCGAGGACCTGCGCAACGGCGAGAACCCCCACCAGCGGGCGGCGTTCTATCGCGAGACGACCCACCGGAGCGCGACGCTGGCCGACGCCACGCGACTCCAGGGCGAGATGCCCTCGTTCAACAACCTGCTCGACCTGGACGCCGCGTACCGGATCGCCCGCGACTACACGGCGCCGACGGTCGCGATCGTGAAGCACACCGACCCGGTCGGCCTCGCGTCCCACGACGAGCTCGTGGAGGCGTACCGGCACGCGCTCGAGACCGACTCGGTCGCGGCCTTCGGCGGGATCGTCGGCGTCAACCGCGAGCTCGACGGCGCCACTGCCCGGGAGATCGCCGCGAATTCGTACGAGGCGGTCGTCGCGCCCGGGTTCAGCCACGCGGCGCTGGGGATCCTGCGCGGCAAGCCCGGACTCGAGCTCCTGGCGGTCCCGCCAGACCCGACCGAGGGGATGCGCGACTACGGGATCGCGAGCCTCGACTTCAAGCGAATCGCCGGCGGGCTCCTGGTCGAGACGCAGGACGAGCTCGGGCTCGACCGCGGACGGCTCCAGGTGGTGACCGCCCGCCGGCCGACGCTCGAGGAGCTGACCGACATGCTCTTTGCCTGGCGCGCGGTTCGCCACGTGCGCTCGAACGCCGTCGTATTGGCGCGCAACGGCGCGACCGTCGGGATCGGCGCCGGGCAGGCCAGCCGGCTGGTATCGGTCGAGATCGCGGTCCGCCGCGCGGGCGACCGCGCGAAGCTGGCGGTCATGGCGTCGGACGCCTACTTCCCGTTCCCCGACGGGATCCAGGCCGCCGCCGGCGCCGGGGTCACCGCGATCATCCAGCCGGGCGGCTCGATCCGGGACGAGATGGCGATCGAGGTGGCCGACCGCCACCACCTGGCCATGGTGTTCACGGGGAGACGGCATTTTCGACATTGAGTGGGTCCGTGATCCGGTTCGGGCGCCGCGCGCGCTCGCTCACGTGCTCATGCGCGCCCTGCGCCCGAATCGGCTGACGGACCCTGACGGTTCCTGATGGAGCAGCTGCTCGCACTGGAGATGATCCGCGTTACAGAGGCCGCGGCCATCGAATCGGCGCGGTTCATGGGTCGTGGGGCGCACGACGAGGCGGACGCGGCGGCGACCGAGGCGATGCGCCGGACGATGGACGAGATCGACTTCGCCGGCCGGATCGTCATCGGCGAGGGCGAACGCGACGAGGCCCCGATGCTGTATATCGGCGAGCGGGTCGGGCGGACCGGCGTGGAGCGCCGGGACGCCCCCGCCGTCGACATCGCCGTCGACCCGCTCGAGGGCACGAACCTCGTCGCCCACGGCCAGGCCGGGGCGATCACGGTGCTGGCGGCATCGGAGGAAGGCGGCCTGACGCACGCCCCCGACACCTACATGGAGAAGCTGTGCGTCGGGCCAGGCGCGGCCGGGCATGTCGACATCCGACTGAGCCCCACCCAGAACCTCGGACGGATCGCCGAGGCGCTCGGCCGGAAGGTCCGCGACATCACCGTGGTGATCCTCGAGCGGCCGCGCCACGACGAGCTCATCGCCGAGGTCCGGGCCGCCGGCGCGCGGATCAAGCTGATCGGCGATGGCGACCTGTCGGGCGCGATCTCGTGCGCCGTGTCCGGGACGGGCGTCCATGCGGTGATGGGGATCGGCGGCGCGCCGGAAGGCGTCCTGACCGCGGCTGCCCTGCGCTGCCTGGGCGGCGAGATCCAGGCCCGCTTCCGCTACCGCTCGCCCGAAGAGCGCGAGCGTGGCGCCCGGATGGGCCACGGCGACGAGGACCGCGTGTACCTGACGGAGGATCTCGCGTCGGGTGACAACCTGGTCTTCGCCGCCACCGGCGTCACCGCCGGCGACCTGCTCCAGGGCGTGCGGTTCTTCGGCGGCGGTGCGCGGACCCACTCGCTGGTGATGGCCTATCAGACCAAGCAGGTCCGCTTTGTCGACACCGTCCACATGTTCGACCGGGAGAGCCCGCCGCGGGTTCGGCTCTAGGGGAGGCCCGGCGCCAGCCTTGCCACGTACCCGTCGTGCGACTGGTAGGCATGCTCGCAGGCCGACACCAGGCCGATTCGAGCCCCGGCCACGCTCAGCCGTCCGTCATGACAGCATCGGGGCAGCGCAAATCTCCGCCTAACAGTCCCTCGACGGATATGTGACACGGCTCCGCGTCGGGCGATCGCCGGGCCCCGTCGCCCCCGCCGAGCCGCCGGCGACCTCAGCTAGCCAAGCCGGAGGTTCGGCAGCACCTCGCGACCGAAGACCTCGATGAACTCCTTCTGGTTCCGCCCGACGTTGTGGAGGTGGATCTCGTCGAAGCCCATGTCGACATAGTGCTGGATGTTCTCCGTCTGCGCGGCCAGGCTCGAGGCCACCTCGCAGCGGTTGGTGAAGTGCTCCGGCCGGACGAGCTTGGCCATCAACGCGAAGTCCTCGGGGTTTCTGATGTCCTGCTTGGGAAAGGCCATCCCGCCGTTCGGCCACTCGCGCAGCGCGTTGTCCATCGCCTCCTCGTCCGTCGGCGCCCAGGACAGGTGGATCTGGAGCAGCTTCGGCTTTCCGGTCGGGTCCTTGCCCGCCTCGCGCGCCCCCTCGTCGAACTTGTCCCAGAGCATGCCGATCTTCTCGTCGGCGGCGCCAACCGTGATCATCCCGTCGGCGAACTTGCCGGTTCGCTTCGCGTTGACCGGCCCGGCCGTCGCGACGTAGATCGGGACGGGCTGCTCGGGGTGGGTGTAGAGCTTGGCGCTCTCGAGCTTGAAATGCTCGCCCCGATGCTTGACGACGTTGCCGCTGAACAGCTTGTTGATGATCTCGATGGCCTCGAACAGCATCGAGCTGCGGACGTTCGCCTCCGGCCACTCGCCCCCGAGGATGTGCTCGTTGAGCGCCTCGCCGGCGCCGAGGCCGAGCCAGAACCGCCCGGGGAACATCGCGCCCAGGGTCGCCGCCGCGTGGGCGATCACCGCCGGGTGATAGCGGAAGCCCGGGCACGTCACGGCGGTCCCGAACGGCAACGTGGTCAGCGTCCCGAGGGCGCCCATGAACGCCCAGGCGAACGCGCTCTGGCCCTGCTGCGGGGTCCACGGATGGAAGTGCTCGCTGACCATGAAGCCCGCCGAGAAACCGGCGTCCTCGGCCGCGGCACAGTAGTCGAGCAGGTCGGTCGGATGGAATTGCTCGAGCATGGCCGCGTAGCCGATCTTGGTCACGGTGCACTCTCCGTTCCGTGTCAGGTGCGTCGCCCGGAGGGTAGCATCACGGCGTGAACGTGCCCCCCAGACGGACCATCGTTGCCATGGGCGGCGGCGGGTTCTCGCAGGAACGGGAGGATCGCCTGCTCGACGACCTCGTCCTCGGTCTTGCCCGCGAAGTCCGGGGTCGCGACCGACCCCACGTCTGCTTCATCGGCACGGCCAGCGGCGACAACCACGAGTACCTGGCGACCTTCTACGCGTCGTACGCCAGGCGGACGGAGGCCACCCACCTGGGACTGTTCGGCCGGACCGTGGACGACATCGAGGCCCTCCTGCTCGACCAGGACCTGATCCACGTCGGCGGCGGGAACACCGCCAACATGCTGGCGATCTGGCGAGTCCACGGCGTGGATCGGGCGCTGCGGGCCGCCTGGGATGCGGGCGTCGTCCTCGCGGGCGTCTCCGCCGGGGCCAACTGCTGGTTCCAGGGGTCCACCACGGACTCGTTCGGCGGACTCGCGGCGCTCGCCGACGGGTTGGCGTTCCTGCCGGGCAGCTTCAGTCCGCACTACGACGGCGAGGCGCGCCGGCGGCCCGTGTATCGCCAGCTGGTCGGCTCGGGGCAACTGCCGGGCGGCTATGCCGCTGACGACCACACCGCGTTCGTCTTTCACGGAGCGGACCTGGCGGAGGTCGTGGCGGGTCGTCCGGAGGCGCGCGGCTATCGTGTGGCGCGCGGTCCTGCCGGCGACCCGGTCGAAACCGAGCTGCCCACGCGCTACCTGGGCTGAAGCGGGCGCCAGCGGCCCCGCGACGCGTCCCACTCGCCGATCGGCCGAACCGCCTGGAGGCCCTCGATCGCCGCCTGCCGGCGGCGCGCCGATTCGACCGATTGTCCCCAGCCGGGCGGGACGAGACCGGGCGCCAGGTCTGCCAGCGGCGCCAGCACGAACAGCCGGCTCGCCGCCCGGGGGTGCGGGACCTCAAGCCGCTTGGACGACTTGGCCGCGTCGATCCTGGCATCCATCGATCGCGTCTCGCGCGTCCGGTCGATGGCGAGCCGGGCGCGCCCGAAGACCAGCAGGTCGAGATCGATCTCGCGCGGCCCCCAGCGCTCGCGCGGCCGCCGGCCGAAATCGGACTCGAGCCGCTTCAGGCGCCCGAGCAGGTCCAGCGCGCCCGCCGCAGCGTCCGTGCCGGCCGGCACGTCCAGGGCGACGGCCGCGTTCC